>CAYPJN010000065.1:0-9813 GCA_964411055.1 uncultured Lentisphaerales bacterium
GCGGCATCGGCCGGCATGCCGCGCCCTCCATGGGAACCGCCCTCGCCACGTGCAATCGACGTTACGCCGAACGCCGTATAGAGCTGTGTATAGCCGAGACCAACGGCCTTGATGGCCGCGTTGGTGCCGATCGTCATGTCGCCGTCGACGGAGACGTTGAGGCGGTAAGTGGCGGTCGTGCCGGAATTCGGCTTATGCGACCAGATGCCGGAATCAAGAGTGCAGTCGCCGGTTATTTCGAGACAGTCGAAGCCGTTGGTGTCGTAGACGGTCGCGAACGTGACTTTGTTGGTGTAGCCGTCCTGCGTCCACGATGCGACGGGGAAGTCGAGATCCCACGTCATCGGAAAAGCGTTGCCCGTTGCGCCGAGCACGATGGGGGTGTTCGTCGAAGGCGCGCTCCCGCCCTCCCAGTTGTTGGTGTTCGAGGCCAGCGTGTCGGCGCCGAGACCGCTCCACGTCGCCGCCGGCGCGTACGCCGCCGCAAGTGCACAGGTCAACGCCGCACCACAGACACGAGCTATTGGCATCCTATTCGGTGGCATCATGGCAAGTTTCTTTCCGTAGTGATAGCCCTGCTGCCCACCATGGGCCCGCCTGACTCACCTACCTGCACCCCGCCGTCTTCAGCACTGCCTGTCCGCCTTGCCCGCCCGCCGGCAGATAGGCCCGGCGCGGGCGGCAACATGCCTCGCCTCGAACACACAAAATCAGTATCCCTCATGTCGGAGCGTTTGTCCACCCTTTACTGTACAGGTGTTCGGTGTTCGTTTATCAGCTGGTCGGTTGCGCGCAAAAATGTAATGCCAATCCGCAGGGCATCAAGTATGATTACGCACTTGCCGAAAGGGCGTGCATGGTATACGCCCACGGCCCCTTTGCACGCCTATGACAGAACACTCCTGGATCGCCGTACTCGATTTTGGTTCGCAATACAGCCAACTTATCGCCCGCCGCGTCCGCGAGCAGCAGGTATTTTCCGAGCTGTTGCCGCATGGCGTCTCCGCCGCGTCCTTGCGGGAGCGACGCCCCGCGGGCATCATCCTCTCGGGAGGCCCAGCGAGCGTCTTCGATCCGGGGGCGCCCACGTGCGACCCCGCCCTCTTTGACCTGGGCATCCCCGTGCTCGGCATATGCTACGGCATGCAGTTGACCGCCCAGGCGCTCGGCGGGCGGGTCCGGGCGGGCACGCGCCGCGAGTATGGACGCGCGCTGGTCGATGTGATCGCCCCCGATCCGCTCTTCACGGAATTGCCCGCCGAGCTCGAGGTATGGATGAGCCACGGCGACCAGGTCGCCGAGCGTCCGCCGGGCTTCGAGGCGCTGGCGCAGACCCCGACCTGCGCCACGGCGGCCATGGGCAACGCGCTGCGCCGGATCTACGGGCTCCAATTCCATCCCGAGGTGGTCCACACGCCGAGAGGCACCGAGATCCTGCGGCGCTTCCTTTTCGGCGTGTGCGGCTGCAAGCCCGACTGGAGGATGACGTCGTTTGCCGCCGAGGCCATTGGGCGCATCCGCGAACAGGCCGGCGACGCGCATGTGATCTGCGGCCTGAGCGGTGGCGTGGACTCCTCGGTCGTCGCGATGCTGCTGCACCGGGCGATCGGCGCCCGCCTGCACTGCATTTTCGTGGACAACGGGCTCCTGCGCGCCGGCGAGGCTCAGCAGGTCGAGACGGCCTTCCGCGACAGGCTGGGCCTCGATCTGCGCGTGGCGCATGCCCAGGATCTCTTCCTGCATGGGCTGGCCGGCGTGACCGACCCGGAGGCCAAGCGCAAGATCATCGGCAAGCTCTTCATTGATGTCTTTTCCGACGAGGCGCGGCGGCTGCCCGACTGCCGCTTCCTGGCCCAGGGCACGCTCTATCCGGACGTCATCGAGAGCCGGTCGCCGACGGGCGGCCCCAGCGTCACGATCAAGAGCCACCACAATGTCGGAGGCCTGCCTCCGGACCTGAAGTTCAAGCTTATCGAGCCCGTGCGCGATCTCTTCAAGGACGAGGTGCGCGCCCTGGGCCGCGAACTGGGACTCGATGCGCAGCTCGTCGGGCGCCAGCCCTTTCCGGGGCCGGGGCTGGCCGTCCGCATCCTGGGCGAGGTCACGCGCGAGCGCGTGGAGCTGCTGCAGCGGGCGGACCAGATCGTTCAGGAGGAGATCGGCCTGCTGCCACAGGCGCGGGAGATCTGGCAGTCCTTTGCGGTTCTGCTGCCGGTGCGTTCCGTCGGCGTGATGGGGGACGGGCGCACCTACGAGAACACCTGCGCCGTCCGGGCCGTGAGCAGTCTCGACGGCATGACCGCCGACTGGGTACGGCTGCCGTACGAGACGCTGGCCCGCATCTCCAGCCGGATCACCAACGAGGTGCGCGGCATCAACCGCGTGGTCTACGACATCAGTTCCAAGCCCCCGGCCACAATCGAATGGGAATGACCATGCACACGCTGGAATGGATCGCCGATCTACCGATGCCCTTCGGCACGGCGCCGGTCTGGCATGCCGCCGAGCAGCGGCTCTACTGGAGCGACCTCGAGGCCGGTGTCCTGTACTGCCTCGATCCCGCCACGGGAGAGGCGCGCAGATGCCTGGAGGACGGCCGGCCGGTCGGCGGGATCACGGTGCAGGCTGACGGCTCGCTGCTGCTCTTCCGTGACCAGGCCAACATCGTCGTCTGGCGCGATGGACGCATCACCGCGACCGTGATCCAGAGCATTGCGGATTTCCGCCGCGCGCAGTTCGCCGGGGCCGTGGCGGCCCCGTGCGGCCGTGTCTTCTGTGCCACGCGCTCCGACCTCAACCATCCCGGGCGCCTGTTCTGCCTGGATCTGAGCGGACGGCTCAACCTGGTGTCGGATGTCTTCGGCACCCCCGCCGGCATGGGTTTCAGCCCCGACAACCGGTTCTTCTACTTCAACGACGCGCACGGCACCCACCTGATGACGTGGCGCTTCTCCTACGACCAGCAGGCGGGCGCGCTCGTGAACCGCGCGCCCCTGCGTGACAGCGCGCGGCACAACGATCCGGGCGCCCCGGCGGGGCTGGCGGTCGATGCCGACGGCCACCTCTGGATCGCGCGCTGGGGCGGCAGCGCCCTCATGCGCTGCGATGCCGACGGCACGTTGCAGGAGACGCTGCCGCTGCCGGTCAGGAAGCCGACCAGCCTCTGCTTCGGAGGCCCGTTGCTCGACAAACTCTTCATGACTACGGCCGGCGGGCACCGGCGGCAGATCGAGGGGACACATGCCGGCGCCCTCGCGTGCATCGCCATACCCGGAGTCCAGGGCGCGCCGGCCAACCTGTCCCGTATCGGCCTTTCAGGCGCCGACCCCGCCTAAGCGGGCGCCCGGCAAAGGGTAGGGGCCTCGTACAGGCCGTGGTAGACGCATTCTTGATCAGGGGTTGACCTGCTGTCCCACGATCTGTATGCTGAATTTGCATTCTAGCCGTAGGTGGGGAGTCTCGACGCCGGTCAGATGCACGCCAACAAAGGAGAATACCCATGAAGAGTCGGTTGCTAGTCATTGGTGCCGCCCTGATGTTCGGCTTGTGGGGCACTGCACGCGCCGCCTGGCAGGCGGGACTTCAAGGCGGTACAGTGGGGGGCTCCTTCAACCTGACCGCCTACCCGGCGACGACCAACATCTACCTCGGGCCGCACGCCGGCGCCACGCAGTCCTTCCCGCCATGGTCCGCCGACACGACCTGGGTCTATTGGGGGCAGATCCATCTCGGGGCGACCAACACCTGGTTCGCGGAGAATATCGACGACAGCGTCCACATGCGTATCTGGAATGGCGCGACGCCCACCGTCCTGCTGAACAACTCCGCCTGGAGCACCCCCAGCGCCGGTTCCTTCACGGCGCCGGTGGTGGGCTGGTACCCCGTCGAGATCCGCATGGGCAACGGCGGGGGCGGGGCCGGACCGTACGCGACCTCGGGATGGACCGCGACAAAGGGTTTTGGCTACAAGATCGGCGGAACGAGCAGCGTCAACGGCGCCGACTACACCTATCCTGAAGACGATGGCTTCATGTCGCTCTTTCGCTATGACGACGGCCTGGGGTTCGACGACGCCCTATTCATTTCGGGCGATCCGGCCAATTATGGTGTCGTTGCACCGCCCTACGGGGTGACCAATGACCTTGAGACGGGCAACAGCTTCCTCTGCAGCGCGCCAACGGGCACGGTCGCCGTCGCCGCCGGCACGCAAGCGCGCTGCGTCGGCTATCGGATCTACACCAACGAGACGGTGCTGGCCGCCAGCGGAACCACCAACGCGTTCGTCTATACCCATGATCTATATGCCATCATTGTCTGGCGGTGGGAGCGGGCCTACGAGATGGCCTTCACGGCCGGTGCAGGCGGTTCGGTCAGCACGCCTGGCGGCTGGTATACCGAAGGCTCCAACGTCACCGTGACCGCGACGCCGGCCGAAGGCTTAGCCTTTTCAAGCTGGACGGGCAACGTGCCCGAGGCACAGCGCTACCAGGCGACGCTCTCCTTCGCCGCGTCGCAACCGGTCACCGCCACGGCAAATTTCGCCACCGTCTACTACGTCCGCACCGATGGCAGCGACGCGGCCAGCGGCCTGAGCTGGGCCGCGGCCAAGCAGACTATCGAGGCGGCTGTCGCCGCTGCCGGCAGCGCGGGAACGATCCTCGTATCGAACGGTGTCCACAACATCACCTCGATCTGGCTGCAGGTAAGTCAACCGCTGACCATCCTGGGCGTCAACGGGCCGGACGTCACTGCCCTGAAGGCGGCTAATGTCAACTACACGAACAACAAGTACCGGCGCGTGATGCTTGTCAACCATCCGGGCGCGTTCATCTCGGGCTTCACCATGTCCAACGGCTGGCATGATACCGGCATCAGCACCGATGGCGACGGTCCGGGCGCCCTGCGCCTGCTGAGCGGCACCGTCTCCAACTGCGTGGTGCGCGACAACATGGGCGCCGGGCTCTCCGGCGGCGTGCAGGTTGGCGGCGGCCTGCTGACGCATTGCGCGCTCTTCCGTAACACGGCGTTCCGGGGGACTGTAGGGTACGGCGGCGGTGTGACGGTTGCCGGTGGCACGGTGCGTTCCTGCGTCATCACGAACAACACCGCGCAGAACAACGGCAGCGGGCTCTACCAGACGGGCGGACTGGTGCAGGACTGCCTGATCGCCGACAATGCGCAGATGTACGGCGACACAGGCAGCGGCGGCGGCGGGTATGTGAGCGGCGGTGTTATGGAGCGCTGCGTCATCAGCGGCAACCTGCGGGCGTGGAGCGGCGGAGGCCTCTATGTCAACGGATCCGGCGCTGTCGTCCGCAACTGCCTGATTGCAGGCAACCGCGCCTACGGCAATGGCGCGGGGGTCACGCTGGTAAACGGGTTCCTGCTCAATTGCACGATCGCCGGCAACCGGCCGAACATCGGACGCGGCGAAGGCCTCTATTTGACCGGAGGGGCTGTCCGAAACACGATCATCTACGCCAACGGGCGCACCGATTATCTGTACGATGCCGACAACGTCTACCAGACCGGCGGCACTCTGGAGACGAGCTGCACCTATCCCGCGCAGGCCGGTGCCGGCAACATCGCATCCAATCCGCTATTCCTCGATCCGGCCGGCGGCGACTACCGCCTGGCGCCAGGTTCGCCCTGCCTGGATGCCGGCCAGGACCAGGCCGGACTGACGGATGATCTTGTGGGCGGAACGCGGCCGCTCGACGGCGACGGCGACGATGTCGCGCGCACCGACATGGGCGCATACGAGGCGGCGTCCCAGGCGCAGGGAGGCTTGCGGTGCGGTTTCACGGTCTCCCCCGAGGAGGGCGTCGATTCGCTGGTAGCGACCATGACGGCTTTCGTCGCGGGGGCGGATACCACAATCGTCTGGTACGGATGGGATTTCGAGAATGACGGGATCGTCGATGTGTCTGGCAGCGACAAGGCTTCGGTTGTGCATGAATACGCCGCTCCGGGACGCTACGATATTCTCCTGGTGGTCAGCAACGCATCTGGCGCGCGGGCAGAGGCGCTGCGGGTGGATTGCGTGCGCGTGAGGCCGCCAATGACCTACGTGAGCAACACCGGTAGCGACACCTGGCCCTACGACACGTCGGCGAAGGCCACACCCAACGTGCAGTCTGCCATCGACACCGTCTGGACATCGGGGACGACGACCGGCTCGGTCATAGTGGCCGATGGCGAATACCTCATCCCCGATTTCTGGCTGATCGTGAAGCGGCCGATCAGCATGCAGAGCGTAAACGGACCTGCCGTGACGAGCCTCAAGGCCAATGGCGGCACCGCCCGCCGCGTTATGTACGTGAACCATCCGGGCGCCTTGATCTCGGGGCTCACGCTGTGGAACGGCTGGCTCGACACCTATACGGCGGACGGCGCCGGTCCCGGCGGCTTGCGGCTGGTTGCCGGCACGGTGACCAACTGCGTCATCCGCGACAACCGGGGCGCCGACGGCAGCGGCGGCGTCGACCTGCAGGGCGGCCTGCTGACCCACTGCGTGATCCGAGGCAACGAGGCCTGGCGCAGTAATAATTCCAGTGTCGGGCAGGGGGGCGGCATCCGGGCGACCGGCGGCCTCGCGGCGCACTGCGTGATCAGCAACAACCTGGCCAACGCCTACGGCAGCGGTGTCTACATCTCCGGCAGCGCCGTGGTGCGCGACTCGCTGATCACGGGCAACCGCGCGCGCTATTTTGGCACGCTGGGGGGCGGGGCCTACCTGGCGGGCGGCCTGATGGAGCGCTGCCGGGTGAGTGACCACCGGAATTTCAACCAAGGGGGCGGTCTCTATCTCAACAACTCCTCGGCCATTGCGCGCAACTGCCTGATGACCGAAAACCATGCCAACGGGAGCGGTGGCGGCATCTATCTTGCCGGCGGAACCCTTCAGCACGCGACGGTCGCGGAAAATCTCTCCAACAACAAGACCGGTGCGGGGCTCTACCAGTCGGGCGGTACGGTCGAGAACAGCATCTTCTCCGGCAACGGCGGCCAGCCGACGGTCGATGTTAACGGCAACGTCTACCGCACCGGCGGCGCCTTCAACAGTAACTGCACCCGGCCGGCGCAGGACGGTACGGGCAACGTGGCCGCCGACCCGCTCTTAACCAGTGCTGCCGCTGGAGACTACAGTCTGCTCCCCGGGTCGCCCTGCATCGATGCCGCCGCGCTGCTGGCCGCCGTCACGAACGACCTCGACCATGCGGCCCGGCCGGTCGACGGCGATGGTGATGGGGACGCCCGGCCCGACATGGGGTGTCTCGAGGCGCCGGCGGCCGACGAGGGCGCGCTGCGCTGCGGTTTCAAC
Organism: uncultured Lentisphaerales bacterium; assembly: GCA_964411055.1. GTDB lineage: Bacteria > Verrucomicrobiota > Kiritimatiellia > RFP12 > JAAYLN01 > JAAYLN01. The sequence continues at coordinate 7,325 of CAYPJN010000065.1, forward strand.
GTCGTGCCCGAGGAGGGGATTGCGCCCCTCTCGCCGGTCTTCACGGCCACGGTTCACGGTGCGGAGACCAACGGTCTCTGGTACGGATGGGACTTCGACGGCGACGGGACGCTCGACGCCTCGGGCGACGCGCTGCGGACCGCCACGCACGACTACACGCAGCCCGGCTTCTACACCGTCACGCTCGTGGTCAGCAACAACCTCTCCACGGGGGCTCAGGCCACGCGCGCCGATTGCGTGCGCCTGCCGCCCGAAACCGTCTACGTGAGCCATGCCGGCAGTTCGACCGCTCCCTACGACACGTGGGAGAGGGCCACAACCAACCTGCTCGACGCCCTCGGCAGCCTGCTGCCCCTGGACGGCGCGGATCTGGAGGTTGTCGTCTCCAACGGAACGTACGACATCCTATCCTTTTGGGCGGATGTCTACACGCCCGTCACGATCCGGAGCCTGGAAGGCCCGGCAGTCACCACCCTGCGCGCGGCCAATCCAGGTCAGCCAAACTGGCGCCGCGTGATGCGCGTCAACCACCCCGGGGCGCTCGTAGCCGGCTTCACGATGACCGGCGGCAACGTGTTGAACAAGACCGACGACAACGCCGGCCCCGGCGCGCTGCGGCTCCTCGCCGGCACCGTCTCCAACTGCGTGATCCGCGACAACATCGGTGCCGACAACAGCGGCGGCGTGGAACTGGGCGGCGGCCTGCTGACCCACTGCACGGTCGCCAACAACAAGGCCTACCGCTCCAACAATAGCAGTGTCGGCCAGGGCGGCGGCGTGTGGGTCTACGGCAGCGGCGCGATGCGCGACTGCATCGTCACCAACAACCTGGCCTATGCCGGCGGGGGCGGCCTGCGGGTGACGGGCGGCAGCGTCGAGAGGACCCGGATCGCCGCCAACACCTCCGGGTACGTCGGCCGAACCGACCGCCATGGCGGCGGGCTCCTCCAGACGGGCGGCAGCGTTGCGGCCTGCGGGATCGCGAACAACAGCGCCTACGGCTACGGCGGCGGAGCCTATCTGACGGGCGGGGCGCTGCGCAGCAGTCTGGTTGCGAGCAACCTCTCCAGCACGGCGAACGGCAGCGGCCATGGGATTTACCTGAACGGTTCCGCGGCCCGGCTGGAGAACGTGACGGCGGCGGACAACAGTTATGCAATTACCGGCAGCGGGATCTATCTGGTGAGCGGCAGGATGACCAACTCGATCGCCTGGTTCAACGGCACGACCGATATGCAGAAAACTGGCGGTACGGTCGGCCACTCATGCTGGTACGGGGCGGCGGCGGCGAATGGCAACACGGGCAGCGATCCGCGCTTCAAGGCCCGCGCACAGGGCGACTACCGTCTCTCCAGCGCCTCGCCGTGCGTCAACACCGGTGTCAACTACCTCTGGACAGCGGCCGACCGCGACCTCGACGGCAATCGGCGCATCCTCTTCAAGACCTGCGACATGGGCGCCTACGAATGCACCTCCGGCACCGGCTCGCTGCTGATCCTGCGGTGAGCAGAACCAATCCCCTGCGTGGACATTCTCCGGCAGGTCGGCGCACGGGCCTGAGCAACGGGCGCATCTCCGTACACGGGCGGGGCTGGTGCAGAACCTTGCAGGCGCCAGTAATCAGGGTTAAGGCTGGAATCGGCCCTGGACCCTGAACCCCGAACCCTACTCAATTACTCGGCTGGATAGTGGGCACCGGTGTTCTGCCACGTAGGCGAGCCATTCCGACTCCGTCGCGTAGGGCAGCCATCCCTGCCGTGATACGTACGGCGTATCGAGCGCCTCGAAGCGCAGCTCGAACGGCTCGGTCGCGCCACGGAAGACCAGCGGCAGGCGGATCACGGTCTGCATGTCGATCACTTCCTTGAGCGTGACCGCCTCGGGATGGTTGAGCATCAGCAGGTGGCGCGGCAGCAGGAAGAATAGGCTGCCGGTCTCGCCTGCCGGCCGCCGCGCCACGCCCTTCAGCGTGCATGTGGCTTCGTCCCAGGCCAGCGATTCGATTTCTGCCCTTCCCTGCTCGATGTGGAGATCTGTTCCCAGCAGCCACGGGTATTCACGCGCCCGCGCAATGCGGTAAAGACGGCAGCCATCCGGCGGGACGGAGCAGGCGAACGCGGTGCGGAAGGTGCCCAGATACTCCTCGTTCCAGAACTCGTAGACCCGGTAGGGCAGGGAGGCGTCGAGGCCCAGACGGGCGAAGTCGAGCGTTGTGCGGTAGGTATCGGTCACCGGCACATGATTATCGGGCGAGGTGTTGAACACCGCCACCAGCAGATAGTCGTCCCAGTCCGTCTTGACAGCCTTTTTCAGAATATGGCAGTGGCCCTCGGGCTCGACGTTGTCGAACAGATCGACGGGAACGGGTATCCCTTCCGTCCGCGGCAGGCAGAGCTTGATGAGCCTGAGACGTTCCGGTGCAAGAGTTCCCAGGCTGTCGCCTAGGGCCACCGGGCTGTCGCCGCTGAGGCCGAACATGGTGGACGACA
>CAYPJN010000066.1:0-9788 GCA_964411055.1 uncultured Lentisphaerales bacterium
CAGGGCCTGGTCGAGGATATGGATGCCCCAGTCCAGCACCATGCCGCCGCCATGTACCTTCTGGTTGCGCCAGTCGCCCGGGATGCCGCGGCTGCCGTGGACGCGAGACTCGATGGCGAATACGGGGCCGAGGGTGTTGGCGTCGAGGATGTGCTTCATGCGCAGGTAGTCACCGTCCCAGCGCCGGTTCTGGTGGACTGTGAAGATCCGGCCGGCGCGACGCGCGGCGGCGATCATCGCCTCGAGCTCAGCGCTGTCCATGGCCACCGGCTTCTCGCAGATGACATGCTTGCCGGCCTGCAGGGCGGCGATGGCGACCTCCTTGTGGACGTCGTTGGGTGTGGCGACGACGACCAGCTCGATGCGCGGATCGTCCAGCAGCGCCTCGCGCGAGGCGAAGGCCTGTCCGCCGATCGTGCCGGACAGTTCCTGGAGGCGTTCGGGACGGATGTCGTAGGCGCCAACCCACTTCAAGTCGCTATGTTTGACGATGCGCTGCGCATGCCAGCTTCCCATGCCGCCATAGCCGATGACGGCACATCCGATGCCTGATTTCATGAATCACTTGTCTCCCGTTGCCTGTAAAGTGCGACGCCCTCCCCGCCGCGCGGCGGCGAACGAGAAGTGTCGAGTAGTATGACACCGCGCCCATGCCGATGCAAGAGCGTGATTGCTACCCTCCATGTTGACAATCGGCGCGGAGAATGGTGATATATCGGTGTCCTTAAACGTTTAAGGTCATCGAGATGGATGGCATGGTCTCCCAGCGGGACATCGCCGAGGCGTTGGGCGGAAGCGTGGAGGATGATTCCGATGAAACGAATACTCGTTGCGGCGGTGGTTTGCACGGCGGTCTACGGTGCGAGGGGCGAGGCAACCGGCCCTGTGATCGAACCGCTAACCGTCACGAACGCCACATGGACCGGCGCCGGTTCCGATGCGCTCGCGTCGAACCCCGCCAACTGGAGCGAAGGCGTGGCGCCGGGGACCAACGCCGCTGTAATCGTCGGACCGGGTCCCGGCGGCGTCTCCATGGCGATGGAGTGGAATCTTGACGTACCGCTCCTATCGTGGAACCAGCTCGACACCTATACCAACGTCGTAACCGTCGATACCGTCTATTCCGGGGACGGCTTCGATTGCCTGACGATTGCGCAAGACTTCACCATCGCCGGCGGCGAGATGAAGCACAAGTCGAATGTGGACGAGGCGAAGGATGTCTACCGTCTGAAGCTCGACGTCGGCGGCAACTTCACCATTGCCACCAACGCGACGACCGGCGCCTATGGCAGGATCAACCTCAAGGGACTCGGTTATCCGAAAAACCCCGGCTACGCCGTCAACGACCGTGGCGGCAGCCACGGCGGCTCGCAGCTCGACAATCCCGGCAAGTGCTATGGCCTCATCAAGAATCCGACCCAGACAGGTTCCGCCGGCTATTACGGATCCAAGTCCAGCAACGGCGGCGGAGCGTTCCACCTTACCTGCGCGAGCAATGTGGTGGTGAATGGCGAAATCAATGTGGATGGCACCGGCAACTACTATGGCACGTTGACCAAGGACTACAGGTCCGGCTCCGGCGGCTCCATATACATCAAAGGCCACACCGTCACCGGCACGGGCGCGCTCAACGCGCGCGGTTGTCAGAAGTGGTACAGCCATTCCGGCGGCGGTGGCGGACGCATCGCACTCTACTCTACCAAGGCCGATGCCGGTCATGACGACTTCATTGCCAATGTCTCCACCAAACCGAGCCCGGGCGGAGCTTTAGCGACCGGTGGCACGATGTATTTCGAGGTGCCGTCCGACAACCATCGCGGCGTCCTCAAGGTCAGGGGCTGGGCCAACCAAACCATCAACTACAACTACCTGTTCCGCACTTCGCTGCTTGTCTCCCAGCAGGATGAACTCGACGAGGGCTTCTCGCAGCTCGTCCTCTCCAACTATGCCCGACTGGCTGTCGATGATGGCGTAACCCTCGACCTGGCGGGCACAGAACTCATCAGCGACTCGACCTGCTGGCTCTTCGTCTGGGGGACGATTCTCACGCCCAGTGTCTACGAGTGGAAGAGTCTTTCCATTTATCCGTTTGGCGAGAACGCTGCCTTCGACTCCCCGGTGGAGACGATTCTGGGCACGGATGCCGTTCTCGAGATGCAGTCCTACGCCTACACCTTCGCCAGCAACCTCACGGTGACGTCGAACGGCAAGATCACGCACCGGTTGAGCGGATCCTGCAAGATCGACCTCGCGATACCCGGGAGTCTTGTCATCGGATCCAACGCCTGTATTGACGCGACGGGCCGCGGTTCGAATAACGACACGTCGAAGGGATATGTCACCTTGGTCAATTACAGCGGCGCGTCGCATGGCGGGCGCGGACATCCCCGTGGTACGAGCAATTATACGGTGCCTTGCTGGGATTCAATCCACGCTCCAGCCGGACAGGGCGCGAACAACGGCGGAGGGGCCGGCTCGGGCACGATCAAGCTCGCAGTCGCGGGTGAGACGAAGCTTGACGGACGCATTTCATCGAATGGATACAAGCACGACTGGGGCGCCGGTTCCGGCGGCAGCGTCATTCTCAATACCGGCAAGTTGACCGGCACGGGTTCGATCCAGACCATTGGCGGATTCACCTGGAATGTGGATGCCTGCGGCGGAGCGGGGCGCATGGCCGTAACTCTGATGGATGCGGAGTCCGACTTTGACGACTTCTCGGGGAGCATGGTCGCGTTCGGCCAATGGCAGCAAAGTAGCGCAAATTCGATGTACCCGACGTCGCCCGACGGTAACGCGCTCAACTCCGGCGCCGGCTCCATTTATCTGCGAACCGCCGCCGAGACCGAGGACGAGGGCGCGCTGATTATCGATCAGTGCACCACGCTGGCCAAGACCGACGCCTACGACCTCACGGAGTTCACCGACACGATGCCGGACAAGGCCTTCGGTAAAGTGCTCGTGCGTAACGGTGCGAGGGTGAAGGTCTACGACACGGTCACGCTTGAAACCTCGGTCTGGAGCAACAAGTCCGAGGTGTCGTTCCTGGGCGCTTCCGGCGTAAAGCTCGTCGGCGATGCAGCCGGCAACGCCTACGTATACGGGAACACCGTGATCCCGGTCTTTACGATCGACGCGGGCGTGAAGACGGTCTATTTCGAGGCGGGATCGACCAACACGATCACGCTGGCGTTCACTGCGGAGGGCACGGATGCTTCGGACATCAAGTTCCGTTCCACCGTGGATGGCATGCAGTTCTACCTGAATGTCGCTTCGAGTCCGGCGGCGATGCTGGACTATCTCGACATCAAGGATTCCTCGCTCGTCGGTGGAACGCTCACCGCGAATCATTCCACTAGCATTGACTCCGTCAACTGGAACTGCGTGACGATTCCCGCCGGGCAGATGATTGTCTGGAACGGCAGCGCCGACGACTCCTGGGGCAATGCCGCGAACTGGGAGCTTGAAGGCGGCGCCGCGGCGGGCCGCACGCCGGTCAAGACCGACAGCGTCGTCATCAACGCCGCCGCAAATCAGCCGAGCCTGCCGCAGACCGACACGACGCTATCCAACCTCACGGTCAGCGCCGACGCGACGCTCACGATGGCGGAGGGTTCCGACCTCACCGTCAACGGCTCCGCCAGCATCTACGGTACGCTTGCGGCCGTGGACGCGGAAACGGTCACGTTCGCGGGCGATGTCGATTTCCGCAATGGATCAACATGCGGGACGTTCGTCCCGCGGAATGGCGGGGTCGTCATTGCCAACGCCTCTCCGGCGACACTGGATTTCGGCGGCAACACGTTCAGCACCCTCACCTTTGGCAATGCCGCCGCGGCGACAATTACCGGCAACTTCACGGCTACGACGCTTAACCTCAACGCCGGGGTGGAAGTCCTGTTCGCCCAGGATGTTGAAGCGGCGGCGACGGTGATTCAGGTAAACGGGGAATCCGGTATGACCGTGAGTCTGGCGCCCCAGACGACGGGCGGCGCCTACACGCTCACCGTTCGAGGCTATGCCGATGTCCGGTACGTGAATGTCGCCGGCGCCGATTCCTCCGGTGGCGAGCGGATCATCGCGGTGAATTCGACGGACGGCGGCGACAACCAGAACTGGGCGTTCGAGGACACGCGCAAAGTCTGGCTCGGCACGTCGTCCACCGCCTTCGCAACAGCGGCGAATTGGAAGGACAGCGTGATGCCGTCGGCCGGCGACGATGTGGTTGTCGCCGCGAATGCCGCGAATGTGATGACCATCACGACGGACGGCGTTACGCTTGGTTCGCTCACCGTGCTCGCCAAGGGCGTCAAGTTCTCGAAGCCGACCGCGATGTCGAATTCCGTCGTGCTCCTCGGCGGCACGACAACGGTCGATCAGCCGATTACGGTCGGCGGTTCGCTGCTCCTCTTTTCCGGCGCCACGCTCACGCATACGGCGCAGGGGGCAAGAAGCACGATGCAATATTCCTGCAGAATTGACGTCGGCCGGGATGTCCTGATCGCCGAGGGCGCGGCTGTGAACATCAACGAGAAAGGCTTTAGTTCCGGCTACGGTCCAGGGTATCTCAACAGCAGCGCCGCGCCTTCCTACGGCGGCGTGGGCGGGCACCGCAACACCACCGATGGCATCGGCGTATGCTACGGCAGCATCTTTTCGCCGACGAATTGCGGCTCGGGCGGACCGCAGGGCGGTGCTGCCGGCGGCGCGATCGTCCTGACGGCGGCGGGGACGGTTACGCTCAACGGTTCCGTCACGGCCAACGCGGCCACGACGCCGCCCGACTGCCGCGGAGCGACGGGCGGAGCGGTCTTCATCACAGCCGGCAAACTCGCTGGTTCGGGAACGGTCACAGCACACGGGCAGCCCGCCAACAATGCCTATACCGGCGGCGGCGGACGCCTCTCGTTCATCCTCACGGAACCGGGTGCGGACTTCACAGCCTTCTGCGGCACGGCAGTCGCGTCCGGAGGACGCCTGACGGTCTACGGCGGCGGCGCGGGCACGGTCTACTACCAGACCGGTGACCAGGCGTACCGCCACGGCATGATCAAGCTCTCCAACGGAACTTTGGGCACGCCATGCCAGGGCAACTATGATTTGACCGGATTCGGATATGTGGGACAGGATGATCTCAGGCGTGCAACAATCGAACTCGGCGCCAACGCCGGCATCTATCTCTTCGGCGATACGACGGTCGGCAAGATCGTTTTCACTGGCGAGAACAGCTCGACCTATCCCGCGAACATCAACTTCAATGGATACACGCTGCGTGTCAACCAGTCCAAACCGAAACCGGCCTGGACAGATCCGTCAAGCCCCGTCAAGATCGACAACTATTACAGCGGCACCTACATCGACAACATCATCTGGCAGAAGGCCGGCACAATGATCTTCCTCCGGTAAACTTTTCCACTCTCAACAAGGAACCGGCCGACGGCATCGCGGACGGGATTGTGCTCATCACGATGGCGAAGAACGAGTTAAGCGTTCAGCGTTGAACGTTCTTCTCTCCCCGCGGTCGACAAGGCTCGCGACAAGTTAGGAATTCCGGCACTTCCTGAAGGCAACCCGGACGCAAGGTCCTCGACCCTCCCATGAGCCCTTCGCGCACTCCCCGTGGCTATACGAATACGTTAAAGTCCTTGTCGGCGGATGCGGGATGTGCGATATAAACCATGCACGGTGAATTGGCGGTGTCCATGGTTTTCCGCGGACGCACGGCATGCGGAGACGGTACGATGAAGAGGTTCTGGTTTATTTGTCGATCGGGTGTCCTGGGGCTGTCGGTTGCCTGGTTGACGGGCATTCATCCGTGCGGCGCGGATTTGCGGGCGGCCGCCCCGGAACCCGGACATCCGATCCTTCAGGCGCCGCCGATACAGGCGGCGGAGTTGCGCGCGCGCGCCAAGGCGGAGAAGGCGTGCTCCGCGGACAAGCTGCTGTGCTTCGCCGAAACCTACGAGGCGGCCGCGCGGCACACGGCCTTCGGGCAATGGGAGACGCTGGAAGGGGGCCGCGCCCGCTGGACGCTGTTCGTGCATGCGCCCGGGGCCACCAACGTCAACCTAGGCCTGGCCGATGTGGCGCTTCCCGCTTCAGGCGTGCTGCGCATCTCTACGGGCGACGGCTGCGCCGTGGCCGGTCCCTACCATGAAGGCGACCTGGCGGCCGACGGCCAGCTCTGGACGCCCGTGCTGCCGGGCGATTTCATCGTCGTCGAGGCCGAGATGCCGGAGGAGGCGCGCGCGGACTTCTCGCTGACCATTTCCTACGTGAACAGCGGATTCCTGGACGTGGCGGGCCGGCCGGAGGCGGCGGCAACGGAAGCGGAGAAGCAGGGCTGGTGCAATATCGACGTCGCCTGCCCGCTTGCCGCCGCATGGCAAGATCCCGTCCGGAGCGTTGGACGCTGCACGGTTCTGGGAAGGTACCTCTGCACGGGGACGCTCGTTATGAACCAGCGCGCCGACTTCCGGCCCTTCTTCCTTACCGCCAACCACTGCGTCAGCTCGATCTATGCGGCGCGGTCCGTCGTGGTCTACTGGAACTACCAGTCGCCGACGTGCGGCGCGCTGGGCGGCGGCTCGCTGGGCCAGTACCAGAGCGGCGCCAGCCTGAGGGCCACCCACGCGCTCTCGGACTTCACCCTGCTGGAGCTCGACACGCAGCCCAGCAGCGCGGCCGGGGTGCACTACGCGGGGTGGGACTGCTCGGGCGGCGCGGTTGCCGGCGCGGCCGGCATTCATCATCCGTGGGGAGACGAGAAAGCCTGGTGCTACGAGAACCACGCGCTGCAGAGCACGGACTTCGCAAGCTCCACCGTGGATTCCGGCGCGTCGCACTGGCGCGTCCCGCACTGGGAGTACGGCACCACGGAGGACGGCTCGTCGGGCTCGGGCTTGTGGGAGGGTACGACACAGCGGATCGTCGGCCAGTTGCATGGCGGATATTCGGCCTGCGGCAACAACCTTTCCGACTGGTATGGCAAGCTCTCGGCCAGTTGGCAGGGCGGCGGCACCTCTTCCTCGCGGCTGCGAGACTGGCTGGATCCGGACAACACCGGCCTGCTGTACATGGACGGCCGCGATCCGGCGGCGGGCGGCAACTGGGATGCGGGCTACCAGAGTCTCGGCGACGGCTGGCGGCGGCTGGCCTGGTTCGGCGACTATATCCCGATAGGCGGAGACGGGTGGATCTGGCACAACCGGCACGGATTCCTATTTGTTCCGGCTGATGCCGCGTCCGGAAGCATCTGGCTCTTCGCGCAGGACATGGGCTGGCTATGGACCGGCAACACGACCTACCCCTTCCTTTACCGCAGCTCGGATGGCGCCTGGGTCTGGTACAATGGCGCGACCGGCCCCCGCTGGTTCAGGAACATGGCTACGGGAGTCTGGGAAACCTGGTGAGCCAGGGTCGCCCCGCCCGCAACTGCGAGAGCCGCGACACAGCCTGATGCGCCGCGGGCGCCTCAGGCCTGCTTCCCGTGCCGGACGACGGACGGGTCGAGCAGGTCGCGCAGGCGGTCGGCCAGCACGTTGAAGACCAGCACCAGGCCGAAGAGCGCCAGCGTCACGAAGGTCAGCTCCCACCAGACCCCCTGCCAGAGGCGCAGCCGGGCGTTGTTCAGCATCACGCCCCAGGAGGGCTCGCCCTGCACGCCGATGCCGAGGAAGCTGACGAAGACCTCGGTGCCAACCGCGGCGGGGAAGCGGATCGAGAAGGAGATCAGCACGAGGTGCATCACGTTCGGCAGGATGTGGCGCAGCAGGATGCGGGCGTGGCTGTAACCCAGCACGCGCGCCGCTTCCACGTAGGTCCGCCCGCGGTGCTTGATCACCTCCGCGCGGATGCTGCGGCAGACGCCCACCCACGTCGTCAGCCCGATGCCCCAGGTGACGCCGGCCAGTCCCTTGCCGACGACCATCGAAACCGCCAGGATCAGCAGCAGGCTGGGAATCGACGAGACCGTCGCGCAGAGCCAGACCACGAAACTGTCGGTCCGCCCGCCGAAATAGCCGCCGATGCATCCCAGCAGCACACCCAGCGGCAGGGCGATCAGCGAGGTGAGCACGCCGACGTGGAAAGCGATGCGCGTGCCCTGCAGCAGGCGCTGCAGGACATCGCGCCCGAGGTTGTCGCTGCCGAGAGGGAAGAGTGGTCGATGGTGGGTGGTTGATGGTTGATGGTGGGTGGTTGATGGTCGATGGTGGGTGGTTGATGGTCGATGGTGGGTGGTTGATGGTTGATGGTCGATGGTGGGTGGTTGATGGTGGGTTGCGGGACACCAAGAACCACCAACCATGGACCATGGACGCAGTAAAGCGGGGGGCTGGTAGCGCCACGCCTCGTGGACCTGGTTGTAGGCCGGAACCCGGTCGCGCCAGCGTGCTGTGCGGTAGGCGGCCTCGCCCCAGAGCGCGGCCAGCGTGTAGCCCGCGAGGGCGATCAGGCAGAGGCGCGTGTTGCGCGTCTGCCAGAGCCGGGCGAACAGCGATGGAGCGGCGGGCTTCATGGCGCTAGTCGAGTCGCACGCGCGGGTCGAGCCACGCGTAGCAGAGGTCGGTGGCAAGGTTGACGAGCTGGTAGAGCAGCGCGCCGAGGATGACGATGGCGCGCACGGTCGCCATGTCGGCCGAGTTGATCGCGTTGAGGCTCGCCCCGCCAAGGCCGGGGATGCCGAAGAAACTCTCGAGCAGCAGGCTGCCGGTGAAGAGGAAGGGCACCGAGAGGCTGACGTAGGTCACGATGGGGATGAGGCTGTTGCGCAGCACGTGGCGCCAGAGGATGCGCGCCGGGCGCAGGCCCTTGGCGATCGCGGTCCGCACGTAGGGCCGGTGCAGCTCGTCGAGCAGGACGGTGCGGTAGAAGCGGGTGTCGCGGCCGAGTCCGCTGACGATGCCGATTATCACCGGCAGCAGCAGGTAGGTCCAGTGCTCGAAACCCCAGAGGGGGAAGAGGCGCAGCCGGTAGGCGAGCAGGTACTGGCCCGCCAGCACCCAGACGACGTAGTTCACGCTCATCAGCAGCGTCGTGCCGAGGAGCACCGCGCGGTCGGGCGTCCGTTCGCGCCAGACGGCAGCCGCCATCGCCAGCAGCAGGGCGAGCAGCGTGCCGCCGGCCAGCATGGGCAGGGTCAGGGCGAGCGAGGGGCCGGCCCCCTCGCGCAGCACCCGCGCGACGCGCATGCCGTAGGCCGTGGATTCGCCCAGGTCGCCCCGCAGCAGGGAACCGAGGTAGTTGACCAGTTGCGAATCGAGCAGGTGCACGTTCCGCCGCGCGAGCCGCGCGCGGGCCGCGGCCGGAGCGCCGCCGACGGTCACGTCGATGCGCGTCGCGGTCCAGCCCGCAGGCACCGTCCAGTCGGCGGCCCGGCGGCGCCCGAACGCGCGCGGGCGGAAGGGCGCGGCCAGGGTTCTCGTCGCGGCGCCGTCGGCCCGCGCCAGCCGGACCGTCGCGGCGACCGGCGAATAGGCTCCTCGCAATTCGATGCGCCAGCGTCCCGGGGCCAGCGGGAAGGCGGGCGCCAGGCGCCCGTCCGGCGGCAGCGGCGCGCCGTCGCTCCAGGCGCGGCAGGGCGCCCAGCGGCCGGCCAGGAGCGGCTTGTCGTAGCCGTGGCGCGCGTCGAAGGCCGCCAGCGAGGCGGCGGTGGCATGCTGGCCCAGGGCCACCTCGGCCGGCGAGCCGCCCACCACGTGGAAGAGCAGGAAGGTCAGCAGCAGCACGCCTACCGTCGTGGGCACCAGCTCCAGCAGGCGCCTGAGCGCGTAGCGCAGCATCGGGCT
>CAYPJN010000067.1:0-9694 GCA_964411055.1 uncultured Lentisphaerales bacterium
CCGACAGTTCCCGTCGGCACCACATAATGGGTTCCGGCCAGGCCGCCTGAAAACGGCAACGAGACCAGGATCAGCACTCCCGCGAGACGGCATGTGGGACGCTTCATGCAGGGCTCCTGTGGTGGAGAGGATTTTGGGACGACGATAGCCTGAAAATATGTATCGCTGCATTCTTAGCAGCCTGCACCGCAAAAGTCAACCCCAGAAACTGACCGATTGCTGACGGATCTCCTGGCCGTCGGGCGGCAGGCGTTGCACGAAGCGCCAGGCGAGGGCGACGGCGATGACGCCGGCAAGGATATCGCTGGCCAGCCGCGCCCAGAAGAGTCCGGGAAGACTGCCCAGCGCCATCGCCAGCAGCGAAAGAGGGATGTGCATGCCGGCTATGCGCAGCGCCTTGAGGGCCGCGTCGGTGTTGGGGCGGCCGCAGCCCGTGAACGCGAAGCCGGCGAAGCGGAAGATCTCCACCATGAACAGACCGTAGGGAATGATACGCAGGTAGAGGATCATGATATCCTGCACGCTCCGCTCCGGCGTGAAATAAACGACGATGTCCGGCGCGAAGAGGATGAAGACGGCGCCCATGGCGATCAGGAAGACCGCCGCGGCGCCGATTGCGAAACGGAGGCACTGGCGCACGCGGCTGTAAAGTTTGGCGCCGTAGTTCTGGGCGATCATGGGCATGAGGGTGATGCCGACGGCCATGGGGAAGACGAAGGCCACCATCTCCAGCCGGCTGGCGGCGGAGACGGCCGCGACGGCCGCGTCGCCGAAGGACGCGGTGATGCGCGTGGTGACGGCGTTGCCGATGGGGAAGAGCAGCATGCCGAGGATGCCCGGGATGGCATAGCGGATGATCGTCCGCCAGGCGCCGAACAACGTCGGCAGGGCCATGCGGCGGAACTGGAGCAGCCCGGCCCGGCGGAGGATGACGAGGATGACGGCGGCGGAGACCATCTGCGACAGCACCGTGGCGATGGCGGCGCCGCGGATGCCCATGCCGGGCACGGGGCCAAGACCGAAGATGAACAGCGGGTCGAGGGCGACGTTGACGAGCATGCCCAGGATGGTCATGCCGCTGGCGCTCCGGGGTTTGCCCGCGGCGATGAGCGCCTTGTTGCCTTCCATGCTCAGTCCGGCGGTGATGCAGCCGAGATACCACACGTCCATGTAGCGGCGGACCTGCACGAGGGTCTCGCCCTCGGCGCCAAAGGCCGCAAAAAGCCACTTGGCGCTGCCGATGCCGATGACGGCCAGCAGCAGGGCCGTGATGCTCACCAGGAGCAGGCCGGCGCTCACCAGCCGGGCGGCCTGCCGGCCGTCGTTGCGGCCCAGCGCGTGGGCCATGGTCGCCATGATGCCGCCGCCGATGCCGTGGAAGATGCAGCCGACGAACATGACGACCGGAAAGGTGAAGCCCATGGCGGCCAACGGCGCTTCGCCGCCGAGACGGCCGACAAAAAAGGTGTCCGCGATGTTGTAGCCGGACATGGCGAGTGTGCCGGCCAGCATCGCGCAGGCGGTCTTCAGCATGGTCATGCCGACGGAACCGCGGATGTATTCCGCTTTGATGGAACTCATGGTGTTGCTTTATAGTCTTTGCGCGGGGCGGCAACAATCCTGAAATTCACGAAGGGGAGCTGTTTAACATCAGATGACTCAGATGTGCGCGGATGCAGGGCGAGGCGTCCCTGCCGAGCCGCAGGCGGGAGGCGCGCCAGAGACGCGCGCCGGGCGAGGTTTAGGCGGGTCGAGTAAACGTGCCGTCTAAGATTGGGTTTAAGAGGCCCGCGCCATCGGCGCGTGACATGCCAGCCCAGGGTCGATGGCGCGGCCTTTTGCGCGCCCTCCTGCGCTAGACCAGGGGGATTCGGCGGTAGCGGCCCATCAGGTAGAAGCCGCCGGACATTGCCAGCAGCAGGGCGCAGGGGGTGGCCATCCAAACCCACTGGTGGCCCGCGGAGACCTGGTAGTAGAGGGTGGCCACGCTCCAGCCCAGTACGGTCAGATAGATCATCAGCACCAGGCCATAAAACCGCCCCAGCTCGCGGAAGGCCGCGCCCATGGCGGCGAAGCATGGCACGTAGAGGAGGATGAAGAGCAGGTAGGCAAAGGCCTGCGGACGGCCCCCGGTGAAGGCGCCGCGCATGGCGGCGAAGAGCGACTCGTCGGCCGGGGACGCCTGCGTCCCGCCGGCCGCGGGGGCTTGGGACTCCGTCCCTCCGCCGAAGGGACGCGCCAGCGGACGCACGATGGTGCCCAGTTTCTCCGGCAGCGTCCGCCAGGCCGCGGCGAGCCCCTCCCCGACAACCTGCCGCAGGGTGCGCGCGCCGGCGGTCTCCGCCGTCGGCGCCGCCTCCCGCTGGCTGTTCTGCCCATAGAGGCTGTTCAGCGTGCCGATGACTGCCTCCTTGGCGAAGAGTCCCGAGAAGATGGCCACCGTGGCGGGCCAGTTGGACGGCTCGACGCCCATGGGCTCGAAGACCGGGGTCAGTGTGGCGCCCACCGAGGCCAGCAGGGAGTTGCGGGTGTTCTCGTTGCCGATCGAGCCGTCCCGTCCGAGGGTGTTGAGGAGGCCCAGCAGCAGCACCATCGGCACGATCACCTTGCCGGCGCGGAAGATGAATGTGCGCAGGCGGTCCCAGACGTTGAGCAAGATGTACTTCAGCCGCGGCAGGTGGTAGGGCGGCAGTTCCATGATGAAGTGCGACGGGGCGCCCGTGAAGAGCGTGCGCTTGAGCAGCAGGCCGGTCAGGATTCCCAGGAGCATGCCGGTCACATAGATGTGGAAGACGAGGTGGCCGGGATTGTCGGCGAAGAAAGCCGCGCCGAAGACGACATAGACGGGCAGCTTGGCGCCGCAGGACATGAAGGGCGTCATGAAGATCGTCAGGAACCGGTCGCGCCGGCTCTCGAGCGTGCGCGTGGCGAGGATCGCTGGCACACTGCAGCCGAAGCCGACGAGCAGCGGCACGAACGACTTGCCGGGCAGGCCCAGCCAGCCCATCGCCCGGTCCATGACGAAGGCCGCGCGGGCCATGTATCCCGAATCCTCCAGCAGGGCCAGGCAGAGGAACATGAAGAAGATCGGCGGCAGGAAGGTCGCCATCGTCTGGAACCCGGCGCCGAGCCCGTCGGCGACCAGGGCGATGGCGACGGGCGGCACGCGCAGCCGTTCGAGGATTAGGCGCGGCGCCTCGACGAAAAGGGTGCCGCCGAGCAGGTCGAAGAAGTCGATGAAGGCGCCGCCGACCACCTGCGTCATCCAGAAGACGGCGAACATCACCAGCAGGAAGAAGGGAATTCCGAGCCAGCGGTTGAGGATCCAGCGGTCGACCCGCTGCGTGGAGAAGACGCGGCCGTGACGCTTGCGGACCACGTCGTTGCAGAGGCCCTGGATGACGGCGTAGCGGCCGTTGGCAAAGGCCTCGTCGGAGAACTCGCCCGAGGACGCCTTGATCCGCTGCTCGGCCTCCGCGAGCTGGGCCTCGTTGACCGCTCCCCGCATCCGGGCGAGGACGGCGGGGTCGGCCTCCAGCAGTTGGATGGCGAGCCAGCGGGCGGGCAGCTTCAGGCGGGAGGCGGCCGCCGCGCAGACCGGCAGCAACCGCCCGATCTCCTGCTCGACCACGGGGGGGTAGGTGACCGACAGCGCGGGCGGCGCGGGGCGTGAGCGCGTCTCCTGGAGCTTGCGCATGAGCGCCTGGGCGCCCGCGCGGCCGCGCAGATCCCCCGCGAAGACGGGCGCGCCCAAATGCCGCTCCAGATGCCGGAGATCGATGGCGATCTGGCGGTCTTCCGCGATGTCCATCATGGTCAGGACATGCAGCGTCGGCACCTGGAGCTCCGCCAGGAGCAGCGTCAGGTAGAGGTTGCGCTCGAGGTTGGAGCCGTCGATGACGTTGATGAAGAGATCCGCGCCGCCGGCGAGGACGAAGTCGACGGCCACGCGCTCGTCCGCGCTCGTGGCCATCAGGGAATAGATGCCGGGCAGGTCGACGACGGTAACGCGGGCGCCATCGGGCAGCAGGCAGAGCCCCTCCTTGCGCTCGACGGTCACGCCCGGCCAGTTGCCGATCGTCTGTCGCGACCCCGTCAGGGCGTTGAAAACGGTGGTCTTGCCGGCGTTCGGATTTCCGACGAGGGCAACCGTGAAGTCCCGTGGCATACGGTGGCTCAGACGGCGTCGACTTTGACCACGGCGGCCTCGGACTTGCGCAGCGAAACGTTGAAGCCGCGCACTTCGATCTGGACCGGGTCGCCGAGCGGCGCCGCGTTGACCATCCGGATCGTTGTTCCGCGCGTCATGCCCAGCGCCAGTAGCTTGGCGCGGTAGGCGCGGTTGCCGGGCTCGTAGCCCGTGATTCTGGCGGTCATGCCTGGTGTAAGGTTGCCGAGTGTCATCAAACGCCCCTGCCAACGTCCTTGCATCCCGTTGACGCGGCATAGGATATTAGACGAGGCTAACATTGTCAACGGCCATCTTGCGGCCATCCGGCCATCTTCACGGCAAAATCTGGCATTCCATCCCCGGGGCGGGCGTGCTATCCTTCACGGTTTCAGGAACAGCCGTCATGGACAAGCATTACGATCCGGCGCAGATCGAGCAGAAATGGTATGCATGGTGGGAAGCCAACGGCTTCTTCACGGACGCCGCCGCCCGCGGCGGCGAGCCCTATACTGTCGTCATCCCCCCGCCGAATGTCACGGGCATCCTCCACATGGGGCATGCCCTCAACAACACCATCCAGGACATCCTCGTCCGTTGGCGCCGCATGCAGGGGCGCAACACGGTCTGGATCCCGGGCACCGACCACGCCGGCATCGCCACGCAGAATGTCGTCGAGAAGGCCTTGCGCAAGGAGGGCACGGGACGCCGCGCTCTCGGCCGCGAGGCCTTCGTGCGGCGCGTCTGGGAGTGGCGCGGCGAGTACGGCGGCACGATCGTGCGCCAGCTCCGCCGCCTCGGCGCGAGCTGCGACTGGTCGCGCGAGCGCTTCACGATGGACGAGGGGCTGAGCGCCGCCGTCGCCGAGGTCTTCTGCCGCCTCTACGACGAGGGGCTGATCTACCGCGGCAACTACATTGTCAACTGGTGCCCCCGCTGCCACACGGCGCTGGCCGACGAGGAGAGCGAGCACCAGGAGACCGACGGACACCTCTGGCACATCCGCTACCCGGTCGAGGGCGGCGGCTTCGTCACCGTCGCCACGACGCGCCCCGAGACGATGCTCGGCGACACCGCCGTGGCCGTGAACCCGCAGGACGCGCGCCACGCCGGGCTGCTCGGGCGCACGGTGATTTTGCCGCTGCTTAACCGCCCCCTGCGCGTGGTGGCCGACGACTATGTCGACCCGGCCTTCGGCACGGGCGTCGTCAAGATCACCCCGGCCCACGATCCCAACGACTTCCTCGTGGCCCAGCGCCACCACCTCGAGGCGATCGACGTGATGGAGGGCGACGGCACGATGAGCGCTGCCGCCGGCCCCTACGCCGGACTCGACCGCTTCGAGTGCCGCAAACGCATCGTCGCCGATCTCGATGCGCAGGGGCTGATAGACAAGATCGAGGACCACAAGCATGCCGTCGGCCACTGCTACCGCTGCGACACCATCGTCGAGCCGCGCCTCTCGAAGCAGTGGTTCGTGCGCATGAAGCCGCTGGCGGCGCCGGCCATCGAGGCCGTGCGCTCCGGGCGCGTCCAGTTCGTGCCGGCGCGCTGGGATAGGGTCTACTTCGACTGGATGGAGAACATCCGCGACTGGTGCATCTCGCGCCAGATCTGGTGGGGCCACCGCATCCCGGTGTACACCTGCGGCGCCTGCGCCCACGAGTGGGCGGCACGCCAGGCACCGGCGGCCTGTCCCAAGTGCCAGGGCACGGCGATCACGCAGGACGAGGACGTGCTCGACACCTGGTTCTCCTCGTGGCTCTGGCCCTTCAGCACTCTCGGCTGGCCGCGGGAGAACGCCGACCTGAAGTTCTACTACCCCACCAGCGATCTGGTGACGGCCCCGGAGATCATCTTCTTCTGGGTCGCGCGCATGATCATGGCCGGCCTCAAGTTCATGGGCGACGTGCCCTTCACCCGCGTGCACATCCACGGCACCGTCCGCGACGGCCAGGGCCGCAAGATGAGCAAGAGCCTCGGCAACTCGCTCGATCCGCTCAAGGTCATCGAGGCCACGAGCGCCGACGCCCTGCGTTTCAGCATGATGATGATCACCGCGCTGGGGCAGGACGTCAAGATCGACATGAAGGACTTCGAGATCGGCCGCAACTTCGGCACGAAGCTCTGGAACGCCGCGCGTTTCATGCGGCTGCACATGGAGCAGGCGCCGGAGATCGACTGGCGCGCCGCCGCCCGCGGTGCGCCGGCCCTCGATCCCGCCCGGCTCACGGACGACGACCGCCACCTGCTGGCGCGGCTCGACGCCGTCGTCGCCGCCGTGACGGACAACCTCGGCCGGCTGCGCTTCCAGGACTGTGCCCGCGACCTCTACGACTTCCTCTGGAGCGCCTACTGCGACTGGTACCTGGAATATGCCAAGACCGACCTCGCCGGCGGTGACGCCGCGCGCCGCGTCCAGGTGCTGCGCATCATGACGCATCTCTTCTCCAAGGCGCTGCGGCTGCTCCACCCCTTCATACCCTTCCTGACAGAGGAGCTCTGGCACGCCATGGGCTACGGCACGGCGGACGAGTCGATCATGCGCGCCGAATGGCCCGTCCCCTTCACGGTCGACGAAACGGCCGCATGGGGATTGAGCGCCGCGGTAACCGACTTTGTCGAGGCCAAGCACGAGCTGGTCAGCGCCGGGCGCGCGCTACGCGCCGAGTACGGCATCGCCCCGACGCGTCCCGTGCGCTACGTGATCGTCGCCGAGGGGCCGGAGACCGCCGCGCGTCTGCGGGCCGGCCAAGCCTCCC
Source organism: uncultured Lentisphaerales bacterium (assembly GCA_964411055.1). Classification (GTDB taxonomy): domain Bacteria; phylum Verrucomicrobiota; class Kiritimatiellia; order RFP12; family JAAYLN01; genus JAAYLN01. The sequence goes on from CAYPJN010000067.1 coordinate 6,931, forward strand.
TGGCGGCCCTGCTGCGCGCCGGGACGCTCGATATCGGCACGGAGGCCGACACGCGTGGCATGCCGGGCAGCATCGTCCGGCTGGGCGCCATCCACATGCCGCTGGCGGGCCTGGTGGACATCCCCGCCGAAGCCGCGCGTGTGCGCGGCGAGACCGAGAAGAACCGCCAGATGCTGGCGACCGTCGAGGCCAAGCTTGGCAACGCGGGGTTTGTCGCGCGCGCGCCGGAGGCCATCGTCGCGCAGCAGCAGGCGCGGCGCGACGAGTTGCGGCAGGAGATCGCCCGGCTCGAGAAGCTCGCCGGCATGCTGGCCGCCATGGAGTAGACCGGAAGCCATGGAGAACCGTCCCACGATCATCGGCTCGCCGGGCGAGCGCGCCCGCTTCAGCGGCCTGCTGCGCGCGGCCCTGCCGCTGGGGGCCGTGCTGGTGCTCTGCGGCTACGCCCTCGGCGCGCTCAATCCGTGGCAGGCCGGGCTGACGCCGGCCGCCAAGGGAGCCGTTGTGCTGCTGATGGCGGGGGGCATCTTCTTCGCCACCGCCGCCACCCAGGGACGCGTCGAGGCCTTCTTCAAGGGGGCGCGCGGCGAGGAGCAGGTGGCGCTGGTGCTGGCGACGCTGCCCGCCGCCTACACGGTGCTGCACGGGGTGGTGCTCGGCAAGGGCGGCCTCTGGCGCGGGCGCAACCTCGACCACGTCGTCGTCGGCCCCGCGGGAGTCGTCCTCGTGGAGACCAAAAACTGGCGCGGGCGCGTGGCCCTGGCGGAGGGGCGGCTGACGGTCAACGGCGCCGATCCCACGCGTTCGCCGCTCGACCAGGTGCGCGCCGGGGCGCGCGACCTGTCGGCCTGGCTCGCGCGCCAGACCCCCGGCGCGCCGCCCGTCCGCCCGCTGGTCTGCTTTGCCGGAGAGGCCTTCGACGCGGGCTCCGCCCGCGTCGGCGAGATCACGGTCTGCAGCTCCGCCCGGCTGGTCGAGGCGATCGTCTCGCAGACCGGAGCCGCCCTCGACAAGGCCTCCCAAACCCTTGTGGCCCAAAGTCTGTCCCGGCTGGTCTAGCACGCGCACCAATAATATGTCACGCACACGCACACTGAAGATCCTCCCCCTGCTGGCCGCGGCCCTCCTGGCCCTGCAGGCGCCTGCCGAAACCGCGGCCGCGGAGGCCGCCGGACGCCGCGAACCGTTGCCGCACTATTCGCAGGTGGCGCGCACCGTGGGCTGGATGCTGCCGAACGCCCACCTGATGCAGTACCCGCTCGACGACGCCGTCTCCGCGCGGGCCTGGACGAACTACCTTTCGATGCTGGACTACGACCGCTCCTATTTCCTGCAGGAGGACATCGACGCCTTCGCCGCGTCGCGCACCACCCTGGACGACGCCATCGGGAAGGGCGACCTGAGCTTCGCCTACGAGGTCTTCGATCGCTTCCGGCAGCGTCTCGCGGAACGGCACGCGCATGTCGATGTCCTGCTGGAGAGGGGCTTCGACTTCACGCGGCCCGAGACTTACCAGTGGAAGCGCAAGGACGCGCCATGGCCGGCAAGCCGCGCGGAGCAGGACGAGCTCTGGCGCCTGCGCATCAAGAACGAGTACCTGGGATTTGTGATTTCCCGCGCCTACGGCGAGTCCAACAAGATCGAGCGCGCCGCCGCCGCGGCGACCAACGCGCCCGCCGCCGCCCCCGCTGCCGTGACGAACACCGTCGCCGCCCCCGCCGCGGCGGCCATTACCAACGGCGCCACCGCATCCGCCCCGGCGGCCACCAACGGCGTGCCGGCCCTGACGCCCGAGAGCTTCATCCGCAAGCGCTACCAACAGTTCCGCATCGTCATAGACGACAGCGACGCCGAATGGGTGCTCGAGCGGTTCCTGTGCGCACTGGCGGCGGCCTACGATCCCCACACGGCCTACATGCCGCCCACGGCCGTCGAGGATTTCGCCATCGACATGAACCTCTCGCTTTCGGGCATCGGCGCGCTGCTCTCTCCGGAGGACGGCTCGGCCAAGGTCATGGAGATCATTCCCGGGGGGCCCGCCGCGCGCGACACGCGCGACATCCGCCTCGTTCCCGGCGACAAGATCATCGGCGTCGGCCAGGGCCAGTCCCCGATCGAGGACGTGCTCCACCTGCCGCTGAACAAGATCGTCCGCAAAATCCGCGGCGTCAAGGGATCGCGCGTCGTGCTCCAGGTAATCAGCGCGTCCGATCCCGGCGGCGGCAGCACGCGCCTCGTGGATTTGGTCCGCGACGACGTCAAGCTCGAGGAGCAGGCCGCCACGGGACACGTCGCCCGCGTGGCGTGGACCAACGGCGCGACGCGCGCCTTCGGCGTCGTCAGGTTGCCGACCTTCTACGGCTCGATGACCAGCAACCCCCGCGCTCCCGGCTTCCGGAGCTGCACCCTCGACATCGCCCGTATCATCGCGGGGATGGAGGACGGGATCGAGGGGTTGGTGCTCGACCTTCGCGGCAACGGCGGCGGCTCGCTGCGCGAGGCGGTGGACCTGACGGGGCGCTTCATCCGCCTGGGACCCGTCGTGCAGCAGCGCGAGGGCCGCAAGATCATGGTGCATACCGACCGCGACCCTGCCGTCACCTTCCGCAAGCCCATGGTCGTGCTGGTCAACCGGGTCAGCGCCTCGGCCTCGGAGATCGTCGCGGCCGCGCTCCAGGACTACGGGCGCGCGTTGATCCTCGGCGACTCGCGGACGCACGGCAAGGGTTCCGTCCAGACCATCCTTCCCCTCTCCAACAGCGAC
>CAYPJN010000068.1:0-9692 GCA_964411055.1 uncultured Lentisphaerales bacterium
TCAAGGCCGGCGAGGCCCAGGCGATGGTCTCGGCCGGCAACTCCGGCGCCCTCTCCGCCGCCGCCCTCTTCAAGCTGGGCCGCATCAAGGGCGTCGAGCGTCCCGCCATCGCCTGCGTGCTGCCCACCCGCTCGGCCCGGCCGATGGTGCTCATCGATGCCGGCGCCAACATGGACTGCGACGCCGGCTGGCTTGTGCAGTTCGCCATCATGGGCAGCGCCTACGCGCAGGCCGTCCTGCGCGCGCAGAACCCACGCGTCGGCCTGCTGAGCATCGGCACCGAGGATGGCAAGGGCAATGAGATGACCAAGCAGGCCTTCCAGCTGCTGCACAACTGCCGACAGATCAATTTCCGCGGCAACGTCGAGGGCCACGACCTCTTCAAGGGCGAGACCGATGTCATCGTCTGCGACGGCTTCGTCGGCAATGTCGTGCTCAAGACGACGGAGAGCGTCGCCCATGCCATCGGCTCCTGGATGAAGGAGGAGTTCTTCCGCCATCCCGTGCGCATGCTGGGCGCCATCCTGCTCAAGGGCGCGCTTAAGGCCATGAAGCGCCGCATGGATCCGGAGCTCTACGGCGGCGCCGTGCTACTGGGCGTGCCGGGCGTCTGTATCGTCACCCACGGCGCATCGAGCCACCGCGCCATCTTCAACGCCATCCGCGTCGGCGCCGCGGCGATCGCCAACGACATGGGCCAGATCATCGCGGAACAGATCGGCTCCTGCCAGTCTTCATGATCTTCCTCGACGCCCATCTGCACCTCTACCCCGCCTTCGACCGCGACCAGCTCCTCGACGCCCTCGCCGCCCGGGCACAGCACCTGGCGCCGCGGGCCTCCGCCACGGTCAGCTTTCTCATGCTACGCGAGGGCCAGGGCTCCCTCGGCCGCCTGATCGCGGCCACTACGCGCCCGCGCCAGCAGTGGCGGCGCGTGCGCGAGCCCGCTCCCGGCGCCTGCGTCATGAGCGACGGCGCGCGCGAAATCCTGCTCGTGGCCGCCCGCCAGGTCGCCGCCCGCGAACGCGTCGAGCTGCTGGGCCTCTTCTCCGAAGCCGACGTGCCCGACGGACTCCCCCTGGCCGAGACCGCCCTGCGCCTGCGCGCGGCGGGCGCCCTGCCGGCGCTCGCCTGGGGCCTCGGCAAGTGGCTCCTCGGCCGCGCCCGCAACGTGCGGGAACTGATCGACGCCGCCGCGGATCCCGCCAGCCTGCTGATTGCCGACAGCGCCTTGCGGCCCACCTTCTGGGGCGAGCCACGCCTCATGCGCCATGCCCGTGAGAAGGGAATACGCGTGCTACACGGCTCCGACCCCCTACCCCGCCCCGGCGAAGAGTCCGTTGCCGGCCAGTACGCCTCGCTCGTCGCGGCCGACCTCGACGGCGGCGACCCCGCCGCCGATCTGCGGCAGCGGCTCCTAGACCCCGCCGTCGCCATCACCCCAGCCGGCCGCCGCCATAACCTGCGCGAGACCATCGCCCGCCTTGGGTGACCGCCATGCACCCCGCCACGCCACGCGTGATCCTGCTGACCGGCGACGGCAAGGGCAAGACGACCTCCGCGCTCGGCATGGTGCTGCGCGCCGCAGGGCACGGCCTGAAAGCGACCCTCATCCACTTTATCAAGAACCGCCGCGACACGGGGGAGGCCATCGCTCTGGCGCGCTTACCCGAGGTCGAGGTGCTCTACTGCGGACGCGGCTTCGTGCGCGCCCCCTCCCCCGCGCAGCTCGCGCGCCACCGCAGCGCGGCGCGTCACGGCCTGGCGATCGCGCGCGAGCGCCTGCAATCGCCCGAACCCGCCATGGTCGTCCTCGATGAGATCTGCGGCGCCGTGGCCCTCGGACTGCTCGATGCGCAGGACGTGGCCGAGGCTGTCCGGAGCGCGCCGCCGGGCAAGATCGTCATCCTCACGGGCCGGCAGGCCGCCCCCGGACTGCTTGCGCTGGCCGACACGGTCAGCGAGATCGCCTGCGTGCGCCACGGCCTGGACGCGGGCTGGCCCGCGCAGCCGGGAGTCGAGTGGTGAACACATCCGCGCGGCAGGCGGAGCTGCTGGCCCCGGCCGGCTCCTTCGAGGCCGCCTGCGCGGCCCTGCAGTACGGGGCCGATGCCGTCTACCTCGGCCTCGCGCGCCACTCGGCGCGCGCGGAGGCCGTCAACCTCGACGCCGCGGCCCTCGGCCGCATCGTACAACACGCCCACCGGCTCGCGCCGCGCCGCTCGGTCTACCTCACGGTCAACACGCTCGTCCACAACTACGAGCTGTCCTCGCTGCTCGACACGCTGGCCGCGGGCGCCGACGCCGGCGTCGACGGCCTCATCGTCCAGGATCTGGCCGCCGTCCGCCTGTCGCGCCGCTGCTTCCCGCGCCTGCCGCTGCACGCCAGCACCCAGATGGCGGTGCACAGCCTCGAGGGCGTGCGGGCGCTCGGCGAGCTCGGCTTCGCGCGCGTCGTGCTGGCGCGCGAGCTGACGCTCGCGGAGATCGCCGCGATCGCGTGCCGGACACCGCTCGAAATCGAGGTCTTCGTCCACGGCGCGCTCTGCTACGCCTACAGCGGCCTCTGCCTCTTCTCCGCCCTGCAGGCGGGACGCAGCGGCAACCGCGGCCAGTGCGCCTACTGCTGCCGCGAGCGCTTCGCGCCCGCGGAAGCGACGGGTGCGCCGGGATACCCCTTCTCCATGCGCGACCTGGCGCTGCTCGACCGCCTCGACGACCTCCGCCGCGCCGGCGTCGCCAGCCTCAAGATCGAGGGGCGCATGAAGAGCCCGCTATACGTCGCGGCCGTCGCCGACGTCTACCGCCGCCGCCTCGACGGCGCGCTGCCGGACGCGCAGTCCGCCGCGGCCATCGCCGACCTGCAGACGATCTTCAGCCGGCCATGGACGCAACTGCACCTCGACGGCCCGCAACCGCCGGAACAGGTGATCGACGCCCTGGCCGTCGGCCATCGCGGTACGCCGGTCGGCTCCGTGACCGCCGTGCGCCGCGACTTCGGCGCTCCGACTCGCTGGCTTGGCCTGACCACCGACCGCGCGCTGGAGAAGCATGATGGCCTGCAGATCGAGCTGCCGACAGGCGGACGTCCCTTCGGGTTCGGCATCGCCCAAATGCGCCTGGCCGGCCGCACGCGTTTGGAGGTGACCGTCCCGGCCGGCAGCCGCGTCGAGATCGCCCTGCCGGACGACGCCCCGCCGCTGCCCCTCGGCGCGCCCGTCTTCTGCTCCGCCTCGCAGGCCGTGCAACGGCGCTATGCGCTGCGGCTGCCGCGCGAGCAGGCGTGCCGCACGGCCGAACCGCTGAATGTCGCGGTGACGCTCGCCGGCGGCGGAGTGACCATCACGGGCACGCCCGTCGCCTGGCCCGAGCTCGCGGTAACGCTGGAGGCGGCGCAGCCGCTCGGGCCCGCCCGCCGACCGGAACAGACCCCTGCCGCGGTGCGCAAGGCCTTCGAGCGCCTCGGAGAGAGCCAGTGGGAACTGGCCAACCTCTCCCTCGACGATCACGGCAGACACTACGCGCCACCCTCGCTGCTCAACAATTCGCGGCGACAGTTGCAGGAGCAACTCGACGGCAAGCTCGCGGCAATGCGCGCCGCGGAACAGGCGGCACGGCAGACGATTCTGTCCGACGAGCTGGCCCCGCTTCCCGCGCCCTCGCCTGCGCCCGCCTGGCGCGTCTCGGTGAAGGTTCCGGCCGCGATGCCGCCCGCGCGCTTCGAGGGCGCCGGGGAGCTGGTGCTGGCGCTGCGCGTGGCCGACTGCACCGCGGCGCCCGAGGCCATGGGCGACGCCTGGCAGGCGGCGATACCGGAGGTGCCGATCCGCTGGGCCCTGCCGTGGATCGTCCGCGACGGGGAGGAGGCGCGCGCGGTCGAGGCGGCGGTTGGGCGGCTGCTGGCCCGCGGCTGGCGCCGCTGGGAGTGCGGCGGCCTCGCGGCCTGGCATCTGCTGCGGCGCCTCTGCGCGGAGCCCTTGTCGCTGACGGCCGACGGTGCCCTCTACGGGCTCAACCGTCTGGCCTGCCGGCAACTGGCCGACCTCGGGTTCGAAGGGGTGGTCGCGCCGGCCGAGGCGGATGCCGCCGCGCTTACAGCGCTGGCGGCCCAGGCGTCGCCGCGCCTGATCGTCCCGGTCTACCAGCGCCCGCCGCTTTTCATCTCCGCGACACAACCCGTCGTGCCGTCGGGCGGAAGCGCCGGAAGCTTCGAGCTGCTCGATCGCCGCGGACGGCGTTTCGAAGTCGGCGAAGAGGATGGACGCTGGATCACCCGCGCGGCCGAGCCGCTGCTGCGGCGGGAACTGCTGCCGTCCCTGCGCGCGGCGGGCCTGACAGAGGCGCGTGTCGATTTGACCGGCGATCCGCCCGGCGCCGCCGCAGCCATATGGGCGGGCGCAGCTTGGTGCTAGGCTAGCGCCGTCCGGCACTCGCGCAGCGCATCAAAAAGCGAGCGCGATCAGGAACGCTGCTGGAGACAACACAGATATTCCACCGACGATCCGGGCGGGATAGTGCCTGAGGTTTCCGGTGACAAGCGGGACGCCAAGCGCCGTGGCAGCTTCGAGGAAAATGATGTCATCGGGGGCGGGCAGGGGCGCTGGAAGCGAACACGGGGCATACGGCGCAGGCAGGGCGAGCGCCCGGAACGCATCCAGCAGGAGCCGGACATAGCCGGGTGACCTATGGATTCCGGACATGGGATTCTGCTATAGTGTTCACATGAAACGTCCCGCGCGACCTAATCTCCACCTGTTCCTGCTCCAGCTCCTGGCCGCCGCGTTCACGCTCCGTGCGCAGACCAACATCTTCGTCATGCCGGAACGCTTCCCGCGGCATGCGCTGCTGGCGCAGACCTTCCGCGTCCAGTTGCGGCAGGAGGACTACCGCGCCATGGAACGCACCTGCCGGGAAGGCGTCGACCTTTTGCCGGATGATCCGACCTGGCGCTACAACCTCGCCTGCACGCTGGCCCGCCAGTCGCGGCAGCCGGAGGCGCTGGACGAACTCGAGCGGGCGGTGGAGCTCGGTTTCCGCGACACGCGCGCCATCGCCGCCGACGGCGATTTGGCCACGCTCCGCCGCCTGGAGCGCTTCAGCCAGATCCTGGACCGGGCGCGCCGCCTGGGCAACCAGCCGCCGACCGGACGACCCGCCACCGCGCCGCTTCTGGCCACGGGCCAGGCGCCGGTCACCATCTCGAACACCACATGGAACCTGGATCTAGGCCAGTTCCAGACATACTTCACTTTCCCGCCGCGCGCGCCGCTGACCACCAACCGCATGGTACGTTTGCCGGGCCCGGCCGGCGACGCCATCCGCGCCTGGCAGGCCGAGGGCACGGCCGCGGGCAACGCGGGCGACCTCTACGACAACCGCGACGACGGCCATTCGCGCCTGGATCCCGATCTTTTTCCGGAACTGACGCCGGTCGTCTATTCGGAGTCGGCGCGCCAGGCGCGTGTTCAGACGGGACTCTCCCTTTTCACGTTCATGGGCACCCCGGTGCTCGGCAATTCCTCGACCGCCTTGCGCGACAGCCTCTTCTGGCGCAGCCTCGGACGGCACGCCTACTGCGACGGACGCGCCACCCTCCTCCTCTCGCTGCAGTACTTCCGCAACCAGCACTACGTCTATCCCCAGCACCGCGACTACGCGGCTGCGGCCGAGGGCGACACCTTTCCCGCCGCCACGCCCTACCTGACCCTGGCACCGGGCTCCTCCTTCACCGACCTTCCGCTGGTCGAGGCCTTCGCCGCCGCCCAGGCCGCCCTGCGCCCCGAGGTCAAGGAGGCGCTGGTTCGCGGCGGCATGCTCGTGCCGGCGCTGCAGATGCTGCTCCGCGCGAGCCAGTGCGAGGTGCGGGAACGCGGCGACTATCTGACGCGCAAGGCGCACCCCGTCGTCTTCGACGGCGCGGGCACCGATCTGCTGCGCATGGTGAACCTGGCGCACGACCTGACGACCAACAGCCTGCCGCCCGTGGCGCTCCTGCGCACGGTCGAGGATACCCGCGCCGTGCCGGGACGCGACTTCTTCGACCTGGCAGGCGGCGAGGTGCTCTTCGAATCGCCCGCCGCCATCGCGCGCGTCGTCCGGGGCATGGCCTACACGCGCCGGATCAGCGTCGACGGACGCGCCTCGCGCAACCCCTTGTCCACACCCCTCAAGGCCCACTGGGTGCTGCTGCATGGCGATCCCGGCAAGGTGCGGATCACGCCCCGGGCAGGCGAACCGCTGGTCGCGGACATCGAGGTGGACTACCACGGCGGCGGCTTCCAGGCCGCGACCAACAGCCCCATGCGCACCTCGCGCGTGGAGATCGCGCTGATCGTCGATAACGGCGCCCATTTCTCCCCGCCGGCATACGTGACCTTCTGCTACCTGAACAACGAGCTGCGGACATATGCCGCGGACGGACGCATCCTGGCCGTGGACTACCGCGGCGCCGCCGCGCGCTACACCGACCCGGCGCTCTCGCTGCCCAAGCGTTGGATCGACGTCTACCTCTACGATGCCCGCAACCGGCTCATCGGCTGGACGCGCAACCGCGGCGACGCCTCGGAGGGCTTCACGCCCGACGGCGCCCGCGTACTGACGCGCGACGCGCGCGGCCGCGCCCTGACGGCGCGGGCCGTCACCTACCTGCGGCGCGAGGGCCGCGACGACACGGGCCGTCTCACGCTGGAACTCGTCCAGGACGACACCGACCGGGTGCGCCGCTACCGCTACGCGTCCGACGACGAGACCCTCGGCGAGCCCGTGGATGAAAGGCCAATAATCCAACCATGAACAAGAACATCCTGTGCATCGGGGCCGGCTATGTCGGCGGCCCCACCATGGCCATGATCGCCGCCAGGTGCCCTGACCGGCAGGTCACGGTCGTCGACATCAACGCCGAGCGCATCGCCGCCTGGAACAGCGACCGGCTGCCGATCTACGAGCCGGGCCTGCTGGAGGTGGTCAGGACGTGCCGCGGGCGCAACCTCTTCTTCTCGACCGATGTCGAGCGCGGCATCCGGGAGTGCGACATCATCTTCGTCAGCGTCAACACTCCTACCAAGACCTTCGGGCAGGGGGCCGGTTGCGCCGCTGATCTGCAGTACTGGGAGCAGACCGCGCGCCAGATCAAGCGCTGCGCCGCGGGCGACAAGATCGTCGTCGAGAAGAGCACGCTGCCGGTGCGCACCGCGGCGGCCATGATGCGCATCCTGGGCTCGGGCGACGCCGGCGCGCATTTCGAGGTGCTTTCCAATCCCGAGTTCCTGGCCGAGGGCACGGCCATCGCCGACCTCGGCAATCCCGACCGGGTGCTGATCGGCGGCAACAACACGCCATCCGGGCGCGCCGCCGTCGCGGAACTGGTCGCGCTCTATTCCGCATGGGTGCCGCGCGAGCGCATCCTGACGGCCAACGTCTGGTCCAGCGAGCTATCCAAGCTGGCGGCCAACGCCTTCCTGGCGCAGCGGGTCAGCTCGATCAACGCCATCAGCGAGATCTGCGAGGCGACCGAGGCCGACGTCACAGAGGTCGCGCGCGCGGTCGGCATGGACTCGCGCATCGGCGCCAAGTTCCTCAAGGCGGGCGTGGGGTTTGGCGGCTCGTGCTTCAAAAAGGACATCCTCAACCTCGTCTACCTCTGCGAGAGCTACGGGCTGAAGGCCGCGGCCGACTACTGGCGCCAGGTGGTGGACTTCAACAACCATCAGCAGGAACGCTTTGTCGCGCGCATGCTCAAGGCCATGTTCAACACCGTCGCGGGCAAGCGCATCGCGCTGCTGGGCTTCGCCTTCAAGGCCGACACCGGCGACACGCGCGAGTCGCCGGCCATCCAGATCGCCCGCCTGCTGGTGGAGGAGCGCGCCATCGTCGTGATCTCCGACCCGGAGGCGCTCGACAACGCCAGGCGCGACCTGGCCGGCGCGGGCGGCCAGGTCATTTTCGAGCCCGACCCCGTCCGTGCCGCCGTGGGTGCCGACGCGCTGGCGCTGCTGACGGACTGGCGCCACTACCGCGATCTGGATTTCGCCTTGATCCACGCGGGAATGCGCCAGCCCGCCTTCATCTTCGACGGACGCAACGCGCTGGACCACGCGGCCCTGTTCGCCCTGGGCTTCAACGTCTATGCCGTCGGCAAGCCGGCGAAAACGCACGGCTAGCGGATCTTGACCAGGATCACGAAGAGCGCCGGGGTCAGGAAGGCCTGCACGAGGACGAAGCGCAGCAGCACCTCGGCGTTGGACCATTTCATGTTCTTGCGGCAGTGGTCGTGCAGCGGGAAGCGGTAGCGGTGCAGGGCGCGGACGAGCACGTGCTGGTGCGCCGCGGCCTCGGGCGTGAGGCGGCTCGGCGGGGTCGTGTCGAACCCGACGCGCTTGAGGAGCCGCAGCAGCAGCATCTTGAGCATGCCGGTGCCGCCGTTGACCAGCACCACCGGGGCCACGACGATGACCAGGAAGGGATTGCCCGCCGCCAGCACCGCGATGCCAACCAGCAGCCCCAGCATGCGCGAGCCCGCGTCGCCCATCAGCACCCGGCTCGGCTCGGCGTTGTGCCAGAGATAGCCGGCAAGTCCGCCCGCCACCGTGGCGGTCAGGATCGCCCAGCGTGCGCTGTTGGCGTAATGCGGCAGCAGCAGGTAGCGCGCGACCGGCAGGTAGCCCACAACGCCGTAGAGCAGGGCGGCCAGCGAGAAGAGCGAGATCAGCGTCAGCGCCCCGGCCAGGCCGTCGACGCCGTCGCAGCAGTTGGTCGCGTTCATCGTGAACCAGAGCAGGGCCGCCGCGCAGGGAATGTAGATCCAGGGAGCGACGGTCAGGGTGCTCTTCATCACGGGCAGCCAGATCGTGACCGGATGGCCCCGGCAGAGGCAGAAGGCGGCGATCAGCGCCACCAGGGCGTCGAGCAACCCCTTCTTCAGCTCGCCCCAGGGCGCGCGGCTGGAATCGTCGAGGTAGCCGAAGAGCATCGCCAGATAAAGACATATGACAATGCCCAGAATGGCCGGATCGGGCGGCACTACGAGCAGGATCACGGGCAGCAGCAGCAGGCTGATCGCCAGGCCGGCCCCCGTCGGCTTGCCCGCCGCCTTGCAGCCCCCGTCGGCCGCCAGCGCCTTGCCCTTGTCCCGCGGCAGCAGCCTCCAGAGCCGCGGCAGACGGCTCCAGACCAGCAGCCCGCCCACCAGCGTGCCCATGGCCATCAGAATCAGGTGCGAGTTAAGCAGGCGCAGCGGCCCCCAAGCCGCGCCGAACCATTTGCCTATCAGATAGAGCATTTTAAGAATTCCTTGCCAGGAAGTGCCCGGCGGCTGGCCGTCAAAGCAGGATACGGACGCCCTCGATGGCCCGCAGCGACTGGTCGAGGCGCAGATGATCCACCCGGCTATCCAGGTGCACCGCGACCTGCAGCGACTGGTAGCGCCCGCCCGCCGAGGCGCGTCCCGCCTGCAGTGGGCTCACGACCGTGAAGTCCGCCAGCAGTGCCGCGATCGCCTGCGGCGCCTGGCTGTCGGCGGCGACGATGATCCGGAAATGGTGCGTGGCCGGGTAGACGGCGGCCTCGTCGATCGCGAAGCTCGACATGGGGTCTCCGTTCACTCCTGGAAGCGGATGGAGCCCGAACGCGCGTGCGCGTCAAGCCCCTCGACGGCGCCGAAAGTCTCGATGATCTCCAGCGCGTCGCGCAGGTCG
>CAYPJN010000069.1:0-9539 GCA_964411055.1 uncultured Lentisphaerales bacterium
CGGCGCACGCGGTTCTGCATGAAGAAGAGGTAGACGACGGTCAGCGCCACGGGCGCCATCCAGCGCCCGGGCCGGGTCGGGTCGAGCATCAGCACGGCGCCCAGGATCAGGACATAGCGCGCCAAATACATCGGGTTGCGCACGAAGCGGTAGGGGCCGTTTACGGCCAGCTCCTGCGAGGTCATGATGCAGCCGAAGCACCACGCCTGGGCGGCGGCGCCCGCCAGCGATACGGCCATGCCGCCCCAGAACCAGCCCGAGGGCCGGATAAGCGCCAGCGCCGCCAGCAGCGCCAGCAGGCCCAGCGGGGCGCGCGCCCTGACGAAGAAACGGCGCAGGCCGGGATGGTTGAAGAGCGTGTTGATTGCAGTTACGAGCGACATGCGAGGGACTCCGGTGCGGGCGTGCTAGCCGTGGTTTTCCGGCGCGGCGGACGCTCCCGGCGCCGTGGTGCGGCGGCGTTCGCGGCGGCAGCGCTGCAGGAACGCGACCTCCTCATGGTACAGGGCGCGGCGCCCGGGCAGGCGGTAGCCGCGGAATGGCCACCAGTGGCGGAGGCGGAGCTGCCAGTAGAGTATCCGCTCCCGCCCGGCGCCCAGCGTCGCGCCGTCGCGGATCAGCCAGTGCTTGTAGACGCCGGAGAGGTCGATGCGCTCCAGATGGCGCCGGATCGCGCTCGGCAGGCGCCGCGTCGGGAGCGCCGACTGGAAATCGATGACGTGGGGATTGTCTTGCGCGTCGACGAGAACGTTGCGCGCGTTGCGCAGGTCGAGGTGCACGATGCCGCGGGCGTGGATGCCGCGGGCGACCTGCTCCAGCTTCAGGAAGAACGGCTGGCCGCAGCGCGCGCCGTCCAACAGGTGCAGGATGCCGCCTTCGATGTAGCGGTAGCCCCAGGCGCAGGTGTCGATCCGGAAGGGATCGCATGGCACGCCCGCCAGCCCCTGCAGCCGCAGCACCATGCGGAACTCGTGGCGCGCGGCGAGCCGGCCAAGCGTGATCCGATAGAACCAGGGACACACGGCGAAGTCCTTCACCACCCATTCACCATCGCGTCCCGCCCGCCATAGAGTCGCGTTGAAGCGGCGCCCACGGTGGAGGCACGTCTTCGGCGCTTGCCGCAACTGTTCGCGTGTCAGGGGTGGCTGCATGATGTGAATACAATTTACACTGTAGCGAAATTCACCGGCGGCATCAACTTCCGGCCATTGACAGCCCGGCGCGCTTGTGCCACGATTTTCCCATGCGATTACATGACACGCGGCAGGTCGAGCGCGCCGTGCTCATCCAGGTGGTGCATGACCGCATGGATGCCGCCGAGGCGGCCGACTCGCTGCTGGAGCTGGGGCGGCTGGCCGCGACCGCGGGATTCGAAGTGGCCGGCCAGCTCACGCAGAACCGCGACAAGCCCGACGGCGGCACGCTGATCGGCTCGGGCAAGGTGACGGAGCTCAAGGAGCTGGTCGCCGGCGCCGGCGCCGGCATGGTCGTCGCCGACAACGACCTGAACGCCATCCAGGCCTACAACCTTGCCAGGGCTCTCGGCGTCCGCGTGCTCGACCGCACCGAGATCATTCTCGAGATCTTCGCGCGGCGCGCCCGCTCGGCCGAAGCCCAGATGCAGGTCGAGCTGGCGCGGCAGGAGTTTCTGCTCAAGCGCATCCCGGTGACCGAGTCGCAGCAGCGCTTCACGGGCCGGGCCAACGTCCGCGGTCCCGGCGAGAGCCACCTGCGGCTGCGCAACGAGCCGCTGCGCCGCCGCATCGCGGAGCTCAAACGCAAGCTGGCGGCCATCCAGGACCGGCAGGCGCGTCAAGGCCGTGCCGCGCGCCAATGGCCCGTCGTCACGCTGGCCGGGTACACCAACGCCGGCAAGTCGACGCTGATGAACGCGCTGTCCGGCGGCGCCGACGCCTACGTCGACGACAAGCTCTTCGCCACGCTCGACACCAAGACGCGCAAGGCGTGGCTGGCGCCGTCGCGCGAGGTGCTGCTGACCGACACCGTCGGCTTCATACGCAACCTGCCGCACGGGCTGGTCGCGTCGTTCAAGTCGACGCTCGATGTCGCGGCGCAGGCCGACCTGCTGCTGATCGTCGTCGACGCGGCCTATCCCTGCGTGGACGACCACATTGCCGTCTGCCACGCGACGCTGCGGGAGATCGGGGCGCAGCAGGTGCCGCACCTGCTGGTGCTGAACAAGTGCGACCGCGGCACGTCCGACCATGCCGTGCTGCACGTCGCCGAGCGCCATCCCCACGCCTTGCCGGTCTCGGCGCGCACCGGGTTCGGCCTCGACGCGCTGAAGCGCGCCATCATCGCGGAGCTGCAGAAGAGCGGGCGCATCTGGAGCCTGCCGCCTTCCGTTGTCTAGCGGCCGCGGCAGGCTGGCCGGCTACACGCGCACGGCGCGGCCCTTGCGGATGCTCGCGTCTTCGGCCTCGATGATCCGGACGGAACGCGCGCCATCGGCGATGGTCACGGTCGCGGGCGGCTGGCGCCGCTCGATGCAGTCGAGGAAGTAAGGAATCTCGTGCTGGTAGCCCATGCCCTCCGCCAGCGGCACGGCCTCCATGCGCCCCTCGCGGTAGACGCGCAGCGCGGGGTTCGCCGCGTTGTCGAAGCCGACGGTGGCGCTCTCGAAGTTGACCGTGAACTGCATGGTGAAGGGGAAGCCGCGGGCCATGGTCCAGCCGCCCTCCGCCGTGACCATCGGGCCCTCGGGGCCGAAGTCGTAGCGCGTGAACACGTGGTCGATCTCGCTGGTGATCTTGCGGTAGCCTTGACTGGTGACACGCTGCGGCATTCCGAAGCACCACTGCACGAAATCGGTGTCGTGCACGTGGACATCGAGCAGGGCGCCGCCGCAGGCCTCGCCGGAGAGGTAGAAGCCGGTCGCCGGATGGGTGACGAGGCGCCGGAAGTGGGCCGAGCGGACGCGGCCGTAGCGTTCCTCGGCGATGGCGGCCCGGAGCCAGTCCCAGCCGGGCCAGAAGCGCATGCACATGGCGGGCATGGCCAGCACGCCGGCGGCCTGCGCCTCCTCCGCGCTGCGCAGCAGGCGCTCGGCCTCGCGCCGGGTGCGGGCGAGGGGCTTCTCGACCAGCACATGCTTGCCGGCCGCCAGGGCCGCGCGCGCGTACTTCATGTGCAGGGGCGTCGGCAGGCAGATGTCGACCATCTCGACGTCCTTGTCGCGGATCAGTTTCATGCCCTCGTCATGCCTGTTTACCGACGACATGTCGAAGAGCCCTTTGGCCTGGCCCTCGATGTTGCCCTGGGCGCGCGCCTTGCCGCTCAGCTTGTCGGGGTCGATATCGCTGATGGCCACCACGCGGGCCTGGGGCAGACGCGCGTAGATGTCGAGATGGGTGCTGCCCATCATGCCGATGCCGATGACGCCGACCTTGACCATGGGATGCTCCTGTTGGGGGTGACTATTCGGGAAGCAGTTGTTTAAGGGCGGTTGCCGTGCGCTTGATGAGGCCGGGTTTCCACGGCAGCATCTCGGCGATGACCGTGCGGCGGTAGCCAATCTTGCGCAGGGCTGCCGTGACGGCCGGCCAGGACACATCGCCCCGGCCGAGGTCGCAGAAGCCCGCCAGCGAGCCGACGTCGCGCTTGAAGTCCTTGGCATGCACGCGCCCGATGCGTCGGCCGAGCAGGCGGATCCAGTCGGCCGGATCCTGGTGGTAGCCCAGCACGTTGCCGATGTCGAAGTAGGCCTTCACCAGGGGATTCCCGAAGAGATCGATGAACGCGCAAAATTCCAGCGGCGAGTAGAACATGCCGTTCCAGACGTTCTCGATGCAGATCTCGACCCGGCATTTCTCGGCGGTCTTGAGCAGGGCCTGGACGCTCAGGATGGCGCGGGCGACGGCCTTGTCGTACGGCACCGCCGGGTAGTCCGGGTTCCAGGGGATCCGGATGGCGCCCGGCACGAAGAGCAGCGAGCGGCAGCCGAGCCAGGCGCAGCGCTGCAGCGCCGCCTTGTGGAGGGCGATCGACTTGCGCCGGACGGCGGGGTCGGGGTGCGTCGGGCTGCAGTCCCAGGAGATTCCGGATGCGACCGAGTCGACCACGAGTCCCGAGGCATCGGCGGCCTTGCGGATCGCCGTGCACTCCTTCTCGGTGGTTGCGACGTTGAGCACGCCGCCGGTGCCGATGCAGAGCTCCAGCGCCTCGAAGCCCGCCTGCCGCGCCTCCTTGAGGGCGTCGGCGACGGGATGCGTGTGGTTCAGGCCGTTCTTGAATGACCAGTAGCTGATTCCGCGTTGCATGAGGCTCTCCCTTCGTTCATCACACCAGCAGGAGCATTTCGGCATAGGAGGGCAGGGGCCATGTGGCCGCCGGCACCAGGCCCTCAATCTCGTCGGCCGCCTTGCGGGCCTGGCCCATGATCTTCAGCGCGTCGCCGGGCGCGCACTCGGCGATGGCGGCATCGAGTTGCTCGGCGGCGACCAGCAGGCGGTCGTTGAGCTGGTTCACGCGGTCGCGCAGGCGGTTGACCGGCGGGGTGTCGGCGGCAGTCCGCAGGGAATCGGCGAAGGCCAGCCCCGCCGGGACGATCAGCGTGCTGATCATGCCCAGCGCGCACTCCGCCTCGATCAGCACGTTCTTGCGGTAGACATCGAGGTAGATGTCGTGCCGGGCGCGCAGCTCGCGCTCGGAGAGTATGCTGTAGCGGCCGAAGAGCTCGACGACCTCGGGCTGGACCAGCGCGCCGAGCGCCTCGGGCGTCGTGGCGGCGCAGGGCAATCCGCGCTTGGCGGCCTTCTGGCGCCAGGTCTCGCTGTAGTTGTCGCCGTCGAAGAGGACGCGCTTGTGCTCGCGGATGAAGGCGCTGAGCACGCTCTGCAGCGCGGCGTCGAAGGCCTGCCCCTCCGCGATCCGAGCCTCGATCGCCGTGCAGACCTGGTCGATGCCCCAGGTCGCCAGGGCGTTGAGGGCCACGTTGGGGCCGGCGCAGCTCTGGAAGGAGCCCACGGCGCGCAGCTCGAACTTGTTGCCGGTGAAGGCCAGCGGCGATGTGCGGTTGCGGTCGGTGGTGTCGCGCGGCAGGGTGGGCACGGTTGGGATGCCGGGCCTGATGGTGCCGCCGATCTTGCTCGAACGGGCGCCGCCATGCATGATCTGCGAGAATAGATCCGTGATCTGCTCCCCCAGATATACCGATATGATGGCGGGCGGCGCCTCGTGCGATCCCAGGCGGTGGTCGTTGCCCGCGGTCGCGACCGTGGCGCGCAGCAGGTGGGCGAACTGGTCGACGCCGCCGACGATGGCCGTCAGCAGGGCCAGGAAGATGGCGTTCTCGTGCGGCGTGCTGCCCGGCCTGAGCCAGTTGCGCCCGTCGGGGCCGGTCGGCGACCAGTTGTTGTGCTTGCCAGAGCCGTTGATGCCGACGAAGGGCTTTTCGTGGAGCAGACAGAGGAAGCCGTGGCGCACGGCGACCTCCTGCAGGACGAGCATCGTCAGCATGTTGTGGTCGACGGCCAGGTTCTGTTCCTCGAAGACCGGCGCCACCTCGAACTGCGAGGGCGCCGCCTCGTTGTGGCGCATCTTGGCGGGGATGCCGAGGCGCCAGAGCGTCTGGTCCACCTCGTCCATGAAGGCCAGCACGCGCGGCTTGACGTGGCCGAAGTAGTGGTCCTCCATCTGCTGCTGGCGCGGCGAGGTGCGGCCGAAAAGCGTGCGTCCGGTCGCCTTGAGGTCGGGCCGCAGGCCGACCATCTTCAGGTCGACGAGGAAATACTCCTGCTCGGCCCCCAGCGTGGCGTAGGCATGGCCGGAGTCGTCGATGCCGAAGAGGCGGGCCATGCGCTTGAGCTGGATCTCCAGGGCGCGCTGCGAGCGCAGCAGCGGCGTCTTCTTGTCGAGCGCCTCGCCGTTGTGGCCGCAGAAGATGGTCGGCACGTAGAGGGTTGCGACCTGCGCGGTCTCCATGAGGAAGGCCGGGCTGGTCGGATCCCAGGCGGTGTAGCCGCGGGCCTCGAAGGTCGCCCGCAGGCCGCCGTTGGGGAAGCTGGAGGCGTCCGGCTCGCCCTGGATCAGCTCGCGCCCGGAGAACTGCGAGATGGCGCCGCCCTCGCCGTCGGGCGTGAGGAAGGCCTCGTGCTTGCCGGCCGTGGTGCCCGTCAGCGGCAGGAACCAGTGGGTGAAATGCGTGGCCCCGCGCTCGACGGCCCATGTGCGCATCGCGTCGGCGACCTCGTCGGCGATGGCAGGGTCGATGGGTTGCCCATGGACGATTGTCGATGTCAGCGAGCGGTAGGCGTGCTCGGAGAGGTAGTTGCGCATCGTCTTCAGGCCGAAGACGTTGCAGCCGAACTCGGCGGGGTCGAAGCCGCGGGCGTTGGCATTGACGGGCGTTTGGCGCATGGCGTGTGTCGGTGTCGGGGGGCGCTTCGGAAACGGGTGTCCTAGGCGATGGTCGCGCCGACCTCCTCGAGGATCCGCCGCATGCGGCGGCCGTACTCGACATAGTTAGCGTGCATGATCTCCGCCGTCGAGGTGACGCGGCTGTCGTGCGCGACGACGGCCAGGTGCGGCTCGATCGAGATGCCGCCGTCGTAGCCGCGCGCCTGGAGGTCGGCGCATATGCGCCGGACCTCGCCCTGGCCCTCGCCGCAGAAGGTCCACTTCGTCTGGCCGTCGGCGTTCACGCCGTCCTTGATATGGACGTAGGCGACGTGTTCGCGCACATGCCGGTAGAAGTCCCAGGACGACTGCCTGGGGAAAGGGGCCGGCTCGGTGCGGTCGAAGGTCGCCACCGGATTGCCGGTGTCGAAGACCAGCTTGAGCCCGGGCACCTCCTCGACCAGGCGCAGCGAGAAGCGCCAGCCGAGGCCGCCGTAGTTCATGCAGTTCTCGTGCACCGGCTGGATGCCCGCGTCGAGGAAGCGGCGCGTCAGCTCGCGCAGGCGCGCGATGCGCGTCTCCGCCATCTGGTCGTCGAGCGGCCGGTCCGCGAAGGGCGGGTAGCTCATGATGCGGATCAGCTTCGTGCCCAGGCGCCGCATGCGGGGAATCGCGCGGGCGGTCTCCTGCAGGTCGATGTCGAACGGCTTGCGGACATCCTTGGCCCAGTTGGCGATGGCGGAGCCGAAGCAGTTGACCCGGATTCCGGCCGCCTCCAGCTTCGCCGCGGCCGCCTCGAAGGCGGACTCGGAGAGGTTGTGGATATTGACGCCGTCGATGTTGCGGCTCTCGATACAGTGCCAGCCCAGTTCGCGCGTGGCGCGGATCTGGCCCTCGATGTCGTGGGCGGCCTCGTCGGCAAAACCGGTCAGGTACATGCGGTCTCCTACTGGGGATTGGTGTTGAAGGAGGTGGAGAGGTCGGCGGGCCCGGCGCCCTCGCGGACCTGCTTCTGGAAGGCGGATTTCCGGATGAGCTCCATGAGGTGCGCCTCGTAGCGCGCCGCGTCCATCGGCAGCTCGATGGTCTCGCCGGTCATCGAGGAGAGCAGCATGGCGTTGGCCAACTCGACGGAGCGGATGCCCTCCTCGGCCGGGGCGATCAGCGGCACGCCGTCGATGATGGCGTCGGCGAAGTTCTTGAGGATCTCGTTGTGCTGTCCGCCGCCTCCGCGCGCGGGGGGCACGTCGACGGTCCAGACATCGGGCGCGGCGAACATCGCGCGGGACTCTTCCTTGAAGCGCTCGACCGACACCACCGTGCGGAAGAAAGAGATCTTGCCGTGCTCGACGAGCAGCCGGCCGCGGTCGCCGCAGATCTCCAGGCGGTTGGCGCCGGGCGCCTCGCCGGTCGCCGTGACGAAGAGGCCGGTCGCGCCGTTGGCGTACTCGAAGTAGGCCGTGACCTCGTCCTCGACCTCGATGCGGTGGCGCTTGCCGAGGTTGCAGAAGGCGCGCATGCGCACCGGCATGCCGCACAGCCACTGGAGCAGGTCGAGGTTGTGCGGGCACTGGTTCAGCAGCACGCCGCCGCCCTCGCCCTTCCAGGTCGCGCGCCACCCCCCGCTGTCGTAGTAGTACTGCGGGCGGAACCAGTTGGTGACCACCCAGTTCACGCGCACGAGTTCGCCCAGTTCGCCATCCTGGATCATCTGGCGCACCCTGCGGTAGTAGCCGTCGGTGCGCTGGTTGAACATCGCCGAGAAGACGAGGCGCTTGTCGGCGTGCGCGGCGATCAGGCGCTGCGCGTCGGCCTTGTGCACGGAGATCGGCTTCTCGACCAGCAGGTGCTTGCCGCCCTGGAGCGCCTCGATGCCCACCGTCGTGTGGCCATAGTGGGGCGTGGCCACGAGCACGGCATCGACCGCGTCCGAGGCGATCAGATCGCGGCTCGTCGCGAAACGCCGGACTTCGGCGGGAAACGCCTCCATCTTCTGCGGCACGATGTCGCAGACGGCCGCCAGACGCATGCGCGGCACCTTGCCGGCCAGGATATTCTGGGCATGGCCTGTGCCCATGCCGCCGGTTCCCACGATGCCAAGTCTGACTTCTTTCACGAAATACTCCCAAAAATGCATTTACCGCCACCATGCCGTAAACAGCTCTAGCATACCCCAAGGCCATCCCGGACGCAAGGAGATGCGGAAAGTGCGGGAGGGGCGCATGGGGTGCCGATGGCCTTGCGCCGGGATGCCATTGGGAAGCGCCTTCATTTCTACCTTGTCGACCGCGGGAAACCGCGGGCTGCCGCGGGAGATGCACCACGAAGATCACGAAGGGCACGAAGGGGAGAGTTGAGTGGGCCTTGTCGACCGCGGGAAACCGCGGGCTGCCGCGGGAGATGCACCACGAAGATCACGAAGGGCACGAAGGCGAGAGCTGAGCGTGTGTTGCCGAGCCTGCTACACTGCCGGCGATGGTGCAGTCGCCGACCCGCTTCCGGCCCGACCGCCACCTGGCCGCCTGCCTGAAGCGGCGCGCCTACGTGCTGGAGCGCATGCAGCGGTACAGGCGCAGGCCGCGAGGCAGGACGACGCCGTGGGGCATCTGGCCGACGTCCGGTTGCCGCGCATGGCCTGGAAGACGGGCACATCCTCGGGCTTCCGCGACGCGTGGACCGTGGTCTGGAATCCCGAGTGGGTCGTGGCGGTCTGGTGCGGCGACAAGCGCGGCTGGCGCGGCCCCGCGTCGCGTGTCGGCCGGCTGGCGCGCTCACCCGGCGGCGGCGCCGGTCGGCGACGGGAAGCTGGCCGCGCGGTACGCGCGGCTGCGGCCCTTGATCGCCTGCAGTGCCGCCTCGGCCCCCGTATCGCCCGCCAGGAAGTCGAGCATCAGCGCGCCTTCGGGCTCGCACAGTTCCGCCAGCACGGGGAAATACTCGCGCAGCAGGAAATCGGCATACTTTACCATGCGGAAGTCGCCATAGAGGTTCGGACGCTCGCCGCCGTAGCGGCAGACGGCCACGGAGCGGAAGCCGCGGATCGCCTCGGTCAGGGCGGGAACACTGTTCTCGGGCGCGAGCACTATGGTGAAGTTCCAGTCGAAGAGATCGCGGTCGGCGCCGCCGCTGAAGGTCCGGTTGCGGCCCTCCTCGAAGGCGCTGGTGCCGTGGGAGTCGCTCAG
>CAYPJN010000070.1:0-9527 GCA_964411055.1 uncultured Lentisphaerales bacterium
CATTACGTTCGCAACGTAGGGGTCCGGGGTTCGAATCCCCGTCGCTCCACCATGCATGGTTAAGGTCCGCTCATGCACGCAATAGCCAAATCGAAAGCGAAGCCGGCAGGCGTGCGCCAGGACGCCGCGCTGCGCCACGATCCCCGCATGCGCGCCGCCTCGGCCGACGCCGACGGCCTCGTCTGGCACTCCCCCTGGGCGCGACCCTTCCGCATCGAGGGAATGGGTTGGGAGCTGCCCGGCACCTTCCGCCGCATGCCCCTGGAGCACGGGGGACGGCTGACGCAGGCGGTCGACGACCTCGCCTGGCACACGGCCGGCGTGCAGCTCCGCTTCCGCACCAACTCCCGGCGCATCAGCCTGCGCGTCAAGCTGCGCGGCACGCACGCGATGGATCACATGCCGGCCACGGGCGAGGCCGGCTTCGATGTCTACATCGGCGATGTCGGCGCCATGGACTACGCCGGCACGTCGCGCTTCAACCGCGCCCTCGACGCCTACCAGACGACGCTCTGCAATCTGCCGACGGCAAAACGCCGCACCGTGACGGTCAACTTCCCGCTCTACAAGGGGGTGGCCGAACTGGAGGTGGGCCTCGACGCCGGCAGCCGCGTCTCCGCGCCGCCGCCGCACGCCTGGAAGCGGGCGGTCGTGGTCTACGGCACGTCGATCACGCAGGGGGGCTGCGCCTCGCGCCCCGGCATGGCCTACACGAACATCCTGAGCCGGCGCATCGACGCGCCCTTCATCAACCTGGGCTTCTCCGGCAGCGGGCGCGGCGAGCCCGGCGTGGCGCAGGTCATCGCGACGCTGCCCTCGCCCGCGCTCTTCGTAATGGACTACGAGGCCAACGCCGGCGGCCTGGAAAAGGTCCGCGAGACGCTGCCGGCGTTCCTGGACATCCTGCGCCGACGCTGGCCGCGGACCGGCATCCTCGTGGTCTCCAAGGTGGCCTACGCCTCCGAGGCCTTCAACGACGAAGCCCGGAGGCAGCGGCTCGCGGTGCGCGACTTCCAGCGCCGCACCGTGGCCGCAAGGCAGCGGGCTGGCGACTCGCGCATCGCCTTCGTGGATGGCGGCACGCTACTCGGCACGGACTTCGGCAACTGCAGCGTAGATGGCGTGCATCAAACCGACCTCGGCTTCCTGCGCATGGCAAACCGCCTGGAGCGCCACGTCCTGAAGCTCCTGCGACAGGTGGCGCGGCCGACGCCGGCCCCGTGATGCGGGGCCGGACGAACAGCAGCGGCGCCGCGGATCGCCCGACGTGGTATTCAGCTCGCTGACATTCCTCTATTTCTTCCTGCCGCTGACGCTGGCGGCCTATTACCTCGCGCCCGCGCGCGCCCGCAACGGCGTCGCGCTGGCGGCAAGCCTGCTCTTCTTCGCCTGGGGCGCGCCGCGCTTCGTCTTCATCCTCGCGGCAGGCGGCCTGCTGGACTACGCGATCGGCAACCGGCTGGCGCCGGACGCCGCGGGCGCGGCAGGGGCGGCGGCACGGCGGCGGTGGCTGGCGCTGGGCCTGGCGGTCAACCTGGCGCTGCTGCTCTACTTCAAGTACGCCAACTTCGGCATGGAGCAGCTCAACGCCCTGCTGGCGCTGGCGGGCCGCGCCCCGCTGGCCTGGACGCGCGTGGCGCTGCCCATCGGCATCTCCTTCTTCACGTTCCAGAAGATCAGCTACCTGATGGACGTCTTCCGCGGCACTGCGCGGCCGGCCCGCACCTTCGGGCGCTACCTGCTCTACGTGGCACTCTTCCCGCAACTGATCGCCGGCCCCATCGTGCGCTACCACGACGTTGCCGCCCAGCTCGACCGCCGCCAACCCGGCACGGAGGACGTGCTCTCGGGCGCCTGGCGCCTGGCGCTGGGACTGGCCAAGAAGTGCCTCCTGGCCAACCCGCTGGCGCTGCTCGCCGACCAGGCCTTCGGCGTCACCCCGGGCGCCCTCGGCGCCGGCGCGGCCTGGGCCGGACTCTACGCCTACGCCCTGCAGATCTATTTCGATTTCTCGGGCTACTCCGACATGGCCATCGGCCTGGGACGCATGATGGGCTTCCGCTTCCTCGAGAACTTCGACTTCCCCTACATCTCGCGCGGCATGGTGGAGTTCTGGCGCCGCTGGCACATCTCACTCGGCAATTTCATGCGCGACTACCTCTATATCCCGCTCGGCGGCAACCGCGTGGCGCCCGGCCGCCGCGCCGTCAACCTCTGGCTCGTCTTCCTGCTCTCGGGCCTCTGGCACGGCGCCGCCTGGAACTTCGTCGTCTGGGGCGCCTGGCACGGCCTCTGGATCGTCGTCGAGAAACGGTTGTCGCGCCGTCCGGGCGCGCGCACGCCGCCCGCGGCCCTCGCGGTGCCCGCGACATTCCTGCTCGTGCTGATCGGCTGGGTCTTCTTCCGCGCCGAGAGCATGGCGGCCGCCGGCGACTACTTACTCTCCCTGGCCGGCCTGGCGGCGGCGACCGACGCCGGCTTGCCGGCGCTGGCCGACCCGCGCACCGCGGCGGCGCTGCTGCTGGGCACGGGTATGGCCTTCGCGCCGCTTCTCGCGCGGCGGGCGTCGTCGCACGACTGGACGGTGGCGGATGGGACGTCCCGCGCCACAGGCCGAATCCTCCTGCGCACGGGAGCCACGCTGGCGCTGATCGGCCTCTCGACGCTTCCGCTGCTGCTGGGAGGCTTCAACCCGTTCATCTATTTCCGTTTCTAGCGATGGCTCTTCAACCGCATACACCACCGGAACCGCATGTGCCGCGGCGGCATGGCGCCGCCTATGCCCGCACCCTCTCGGTCGCGGGGCTGGCGGCCATGTTCGCGCTCGTCTTCTGCGGCACCTGGTGCGGGTTCCCGCCCGATGTGCGGCTCGGCGGCGTCGAGCGGCGCGCGACGGTGCCGCGCCTGACGGCGCGGACGTGGTTCGGCGGCGACTTCGCCGCGTCCGTCGAACCGTGGCTCGCGCGCCACCTTGGCTGGCGCGGCATCGGAATCCGCACCGCCAACCAGATCAATGCTTCACTCTTCCGCCGTCCTACGGGAGGCGCGAACTCCAGCGTGATGCCCGGCGCGGACGGCTGGCTGTTCGAAAAGGCGTATGTCCGCGAGCGCACGCGACGCCCCCCCTTCCCTCCCGGCGCCGCCCAGGCCTTCGCCGCGAAGCTGGCAAGCCTGCAGGATATCTGCCGCCGGCGCGGCACGGCCTTCGCGGTGATGATCGCGCCCAGCAAGGCCGAGATCTATCCCGAGCGCCTGCCGGAACCGTTCCGCCGCCTGCCGCCCGCCGCGGCGGCGCAAACCAACGCCTACCAGCAACTGGCAGCCGCCCTGCGCGACGCGGACGTCGCCTGCGTGGACGCCCATGCCGCCTTCCTGGAGTGGAAGCGCGAAGGCGTCGATCTCTTCCCGCCCGGCGGCACGCACTGGAACCACTACGGGGCGCAGCGGGCGCTGGAACGGCTCTGGCAGACCCTGCGGGCGCAGCCCGCAGGCCATAACCTGCCGGTCCTGCCGGCGCTCGCCGGGCACCGCCCCCGTGCGCCGGTGGGCACGGACAACGACCTGGTCCGGCTGATGAACATGTGGTCGTCCGGGCCGGGCGGGAGGCGTCCGGTGCCGTTCCCGGTGCTGGAGGAGACGGACGCCTCCGCCGCCGCCCCGCTCCGGATCGCCATGGCCGGCGACAGCTTCGCTTTCACGCTGATCGACGCCCTGGCGCGCGCGGGCGTCCGCGGCGAGGTCGACTTTTTCTTCTACTGCCGGCGCCGCTACCAGGCGCGGCTCACGGGCGAGCGGCGGGATACCGCCGTGTCCGTCGACCTGGGGAATATCGGATTCGATGCCGTGGCGGCGCATCCCCGTCTGGCCGACGCGGATATCCTGATTCTGGTCTTCAACGAGATTCACGCGCGCAAGTGCGGCTGGGGCCTGCCCGCCGCCCTGGTGCGCCGACAGGCGCCGGAACCGGCGCCACGATGAACGAAGGAATACACGCGTAATGAAAATCGTCCGCTTTGCCGATGCCGCTGGGCAGCCCTGTCATGGACTGATCGAGGGGGAGATGATCCGCATCGCCGCGGGTGACCTGTTCCGGGGGCTGGAAACGACGGCGCGCACCGTGCCGCTTGCCGGCGCGCGCCTGCTGGCGCCGCTGGCGCCGGTCAACGTGCTGGCCATAGGGCGCAACTACAAGGCGCATGCCGAGGAGTGGGGCGGCGGACTGCCGCGCGCGCCGATCATGTTCATGAAGGCGACAAGCTCGGTCACCGGCCCGGAGGCCGATGTGGTGCTCCCGCGCATCGCGCCGCAGGCGGTCGACTTCGAGGCCGAGCTCGCGGTGGTGATCGGCAGGGCCGCCCGCAACGTGGGCGAGGCGCAGGCGCTGGACTACGTGCTGGGCTACACCTGCGCCAACGATGTCAGCGCGCGCGACTGCCAGCGCGGCGACGAGCAGTGGTGCCGCGGCAAGTCGTTCGACACCTTCTGCCCGCTGGGCCCCTGGATCGAGACCGACCTGGATCCGTCGGGTTGCGCGATCCGCGGCCGCGTCAGCGGCGCGACGCTGCAGGACGCCAGCACGGCGCTGCTGGTCTTCAACGTGCCCTACCTGATCAGCTATCTCTCGGCCGGCATGACGCTGCTGCCCGGCACGGTCATCCTGACCGGGACGCCGGGAGGCGTCGGCAGCGCGCGCCAGCCGCCGCGCTTCCTGAAGCCCGGCGACACGATGGAGGTCGAGATCGGCGGCATCGGCGTGCTGCGCAACCGCGTGGTGGCGGAAGCCTGACGCGCCTGGCGCGCCTCTGCAATTTGGAGTCGCCTCGCCCGTCGGTTGCTGGCATAATGCACCCATACGACGCGCGCGCGGCCTTCTTCCGCGCGCCCACGGGAGAACTACCATGCTTTACGAGATGACCGGCACCGTCAAGCTTGTCAAGGAAACGCAGACCTTCAACAGCGGCTTCAGCAAGCGCGAATTCGTGATCACCACCGAGGACGACCGCTTTCCGCAGGAGGTCGCCTTCGCCTGCATCAAGGACGGCTGCGCCCTGCTCGACGGCGTGCAGGCCGGCGAGCGGCTCCGTGTGAGCTTCAGCATCCGCGGCCGCGAGTACCAGGGCCGCTACTACGTGAACCTCGAATGCTACAAGTTCGAGCGCCTCGACGCGGCCGCCGCCGCGGGCGAGGCGGAGGCCGTCCCGGAGGACGAGCCGCCCCTGGACGACAGCATGCCATTCTGACGGGTGCCCCATGCCGGCCGGCCCGACGCCCACCGCCGAGACGCGCCCGCTGGCGGAGCTGCTGGACGCGGCGGTGCGCTGGCTCGGGGCGCGTGGCGTCGCGGAGCCCCGGCTGCCATGCGAGCTGCTGGCGGCCCGCATCCTGCGCCTGCCCCGGCTGCAGTTGCCGCTCGAGCGGTCGCGGCGGCTGCTCCCGTGGCAGGTCGCGGCCCTGCGCCGCGGCGTCCTGCGCCTCGGAGCCCACGAACCCGTGCAGTACATCCTGGGCGAATGGGAGTTCCGCGGGCTGCCGTTGAAGGTGGACCGCCGCGCACTGATTCCACGGCCCGAGACGGAGCAGCTCGTGCAGCGGGTGCTCGGACATCCCGGTGTCTGGCAGGCTTCGGCACCGCTCCTCGGCGACATCGGCACCGGCAGCGGCTGCATCGCGGTGAGCCTGGCGGTCGAGGCGCCCCGCTGCAAGGTCATGGCCGTGGACCGCGAGCCCGCGGCGATCGAGTTGGCCCGCGATAACGCCGTGCGCCACGGGGTCGCCGCGCGCATCACGTTCATCCGCGGCGAGCTCTGCGCCGGCCTGCCGCCCGCCTCGCTCGACGCAGTGGTCTCGAACCCGCCCTACATCGACAGCCGGACCTGCGGGCAGTTGCCAGCGATGATCCGCGACTTCGAGCCGCTCAGCGCCATCGACGGCGGCTCCGACGGGCTCGCGGTCCTGCGCGACCTGATCCCCGACGCGGCCCTGGCCCTCAAGCCGCAAGGCTGGTGCTTCCTCGAGATCGGCCACGACCAGGGCACAGCCGTGCGCGCGCTGCTCGAACAGGCGGGCTTCGCCGAAATCGAGATCGCGCGCGACCTGGCCGGTCAAGTCCGTTTCGCCCAGGCCCGTATGCCATGATGCCGGAGCAGCCGCGCGCGCGGTAACGCCAGACGTGGGTCGCGGCCCTGGCTTTCCTGACATTGATGTTCCTTCTGCCCATGCCCTGGCGTTTTCTGCTGTGGATCCCCTACGGCATCCTGCTACCGCTGGGGATCATCACTTTGAACCGTCGCCAGCGGCAGCTCCGGGACGCGGAGAAAGACATGCCGCAGGATGGAGGGCGGCGATGAAGGCAATGCTTGCCGCGCCATGCTGTTGGAGATGAGAAGCACGCGTCAGGATCAACTGTGCGGTTCTTTATACAGAAACATCTGCCATTCCGCGGCGGGATCTGGTACAATTGAACAAATTTTGACGGTCGTGCGGGGGTCGGTCTAGGAGGCCGGGGCGTGTGCGGCCAATACAACGAGGCGTCTGGGCTTGGCCGTTCAGTGCGTCTCCCCAACCCGGAGATGAACAAATGCGCACAAAGCGGGCCACGAACGCATGGTCGTTGCGGTGGCACATGACTGCCCTGCTCGCCGCTTCGCTGATCGCGACCGCCGCCCGCGCCCAGTTCGCTGATCGAGATATTGACGGAAAAGTAATACAGCCATGATAGACTTCCTCGCTGATGCGTGTTGGACGGCCCGCATGAAGATGCCTCTTGGATTTGCCTGCCGTCTGCTGGCCGGCGGGTTGCTGGCGACGGCCGCGTTTGCCTCTTCGCTCTATCCGCCGCAGACCAAGCTGTCGAACGCGAGCCTGGACGCCGCGCCGGATCCGGTTTCGGCCAGCGACGGCTCGTTCTACTTCGACCTGCCGCTGCTGCAACTGGGCGTACCGATGGGACTGGGCTTCCGCTTGAGCTACGATTCGACCCGCCCGAAATCGCAATGGGATCTGAGCGATCTGCCGGAACAGGGAAAGTGGTGGTGGGATCCCAAGGCAACCTGCCTGTTCATGAACATGGGGGACCACACGGCGCTGCAGTTCCAGATCGAACGGGGCGACGCGATCGCGTTCGTCAAGTTCCCCGGCGAGACGTGGCGGTTGTCGACCGAATCGGACTACGGCATGCCCGGATCGCCGGTGGCCTTCCAGTTGGCCGAAATATTCCTCCGGATGAGGGCTATATCGCGAGCGTGGCCGATCACGCCGGACGGATCGTCCGTTTCCACTACGCCTCGCTGCAGCCGGAGATTCCCGGAGCGTGGCACCACTTGACGGAGGTGGTGGACGTCATGGAAGGCACAAACCGGTTCGAATACACTTACCGCGCAGTGACGAACCAATGGGGTGTCACGGTCTACGGTATTTTCGCGGCCGTCTTGAGAAATTATAGCAAGGATTTGAGAAATCAACTGTGATGCGGCCCATTCAACAGCCATTCAAGGGCTGCTTAGACGAGTTGCTGACGGGCTGCAGTGGGTGGCGGAAGGGGGCGGAAAGAGCCTTGCAAACCGGTTGGCAAAAGGCTGCAAGCGTGTCACGGCGATCGGAGCGGGCGGAACCGCCAGTGGATCAGCGGAGCAAGGTAGTCCCATGCGGCGGATGCCTCGGCAGATAAGCGCGGCGCGTTCGTGACGCCGGTCGCTCCCATTCACATCGTCCGATAGTCTGTACGGTCGCCGAATCCGGTGCGGCGCCAGGTCACCCAGTCGCCAGGCCAGTCCGAAATTTGGAATACAACATTCGTCTCTATGGCCGCCCCGGAGACGGCGCGGGGAGGATCATGTAGCAGGCCGGCCGCCGTGACGTACCAGTTAGTCACCGGCCCCTCGTCGATCTGGCGCTCAAAATAGATTGTGTTCGTCGCTGCGAGGTGGAACGGAACCGCGTACAAGGACACAGTCCGCTGCGCATCGTGGTCGCAGTTGATCGCGCCATCGGCGCCCTTTTCCGACGTGCTGCCGTGGGGCTGGTTCGTGCAGCTCTGATACCAGAAGGATGTGGGCTCTATGGCCCTGGCGTAGAATGAATTGGTGGCACCGTCCCATCCCGCCGGTAAATAGGGATCCTGGATGCTGTCCTCTGGTGCGCGCTGGTAGAGCGCGGCGTAGTCGTTGGTGACTGTCCAGAGATGGACGGGGAGGCCTTCAAACACGTAGAATCCCTCTACGATCCACGGGCGCGGCAAGCCGTCGGGAAGTGCAACCGCGTCGTTGCTGGCGATGTTGACCGTGACGCGCCAAGCCTCGTTTGACCGCGCGGGCGTAATGTAGTAGTCGAGGGGGCTGAGGATCGGATTCCACCCGAGGGCTAGATCGGACGACGGCACCCAGTTGGTCACCGGCGGAACCGTGTTGGTGTTGACGGCTAGGAAATAATCATCGCCGACCTCAAGAAGCTCGGACAGCTCGTCGTATTCATGCATGGCTAGATCGGCCAGGTTCGTGGCGCTTGGCAGCAAGCAGGCTGGAAAGGATGCCTGGACGGGGTTGTCATGGCGGGAGAATGCGCGGTGTATCCAGTCGCTCGCCCCGATAGACCATGCCTCGCGTCCGTAGTGGTTCGTGCTCTCGGCGGATGCATCCAGGCCGTCGAGGACGGGAGGCGCGTCTGTGATTACGCACGATGACCGCGTAATCATGAAGGAGTGTGACGACGGGCCGGAGACTTCGATTGTGCCCAGGTAGCTCCAGTCGAACGCCGGGAAGAAGGAGTTAGTCATCGTCAGGTAGGTGTTGGTGCCGTATTCGGGCCACGGGGTGACAGAGTAGCCGAAGCTGCGCTTGGGCTTCGCGTATCCGATCCACGGGGCGAGGTAGTTCGATAGGCCCATGGATGCCGAGTCATATGCCGCGCTCCACCAGGTTGTGCGGTATGAGGCGGAGAGCGAGAGGCTGTGGTCGATTACGAGCGTGCCGCTCGGCGCAGCGTCGGCTTCAGACGACGCCCATGCCGTCTCATTGGTGAGCGCGGCGTAGGTCTGCGCAGGGAGGCCGGAGATGGCGTCGATCTGCTCGTCGGTGGCATCCTCCAACCAGCCTGCGAGCGTATCCATGCGCGCCTGGCTGGCGGCCCAGCGTTCGGCGACGTTGGCTCCGGCGTTGTGCCCCTCAAGCCCCCCCGGGGCCACCGCCGGGCTCCAGCTGCGGCTGGCGGGGATGACGGTATCGTAGGCGGGCACGATGGATCACTCGACATCGATGGACAGCCGCCTGTCCGGTGGTTTTACGGTGGGACGGCTCACCTCTTGACCGAGAACCAGATCGCGTATTCCGGTTCGAACACCAGTCCATAGGGCGTCGCCTGGGCATTGCCGGGGTAGGCGGCCACCTCGTCCACGCTCAGGAACATCTGGATCGAGGTCGGCCCGGCGGGCGTGAACGGCGCCTGCAAGTCGAAGGCGGTTCCGGCCGGGTAGCTCTCGCCGCCTTTCAGAACCGTGTTCAAAATGCAGGTTGCGGATTCATTCCGGAAGGCCC
>CAYPJN010000071.1:0-9523 GCA_964411055.1 uncultured Lentisphaerales bacterium
TCTTCCACTTTCCCTCGCTCCACTCTGCCACACCCCCGGTCGCTAACCGATTACCTCCTTATGTCAAATTGACACGGTGCCGGGGTGCCGTTTGTGTCATAATGGGCGGCGAAACGGCACGCGGCGTCGCGGCCGGTCCGCGGGAATGCCGCGGCATGGCGGGCGGCGGGCGCGCAGGATGACGACAGCGATGGACGGGAACAAACTGGCAATCGCCGGCGGCGCGCCGGTGCGCACGGCACCCTGGCCGCAGCGGCGCCTTTTCGGCGACGATGAGAAGCAGGCGGCGATCGCCCTGTTCGACCGCAGCATCGCCTCGGGCGAGGCCTTCGGCTACAACGGCGAGGAGGAGCAGGCCTACTGCGCCGAGTTCGCCGCCTATCTCGGCGGCGGCTTCGCCGACGCCGTGAACTCGGGGACGTCGGCAGTATGTACGGCCTTGCGGGCACTCGAGCCGGAGCCCTTCACCGAGATCATCGTACCCCCCATCACCGATCCGGGCGGCGTCATGCCTGTGCCGCTGATGGGCTGCATCCCCGTGCCGGCGGACACGGCGCCGGGCTCCTACAACACCGACGCCGCCCGCATCGCCGAGCGGATCACGCCGCGCACCAGCGCGATCCTCGTGGCCCACATCGCCGGCATCCCCTGCGACATGGATCCGATCCTGGCGCTGGCGCGCACACACGGGCTGCCGGTCGTGGAGGACTGCGCCCAGGCGCATGGGGCGGTCTACCGCGGGCGGATGGCAGGGACGCTGGGCGACATCGGCGCCTTCTCGACGATGTTCGGCAAGCATCACGCCACGGGCGGCCAGGGAGGGATCGTCTTCACCCGCGACGAAGCGCTCTACCGGAAGATCCGCTGGATGTCCGACCGCGGCAAGCCCTTCGGCCTGCCGCCCGGCAGCGGCAACGTGGTCGCGGCGCTGAACCTCAACAGCGACGAGCTGGCCTGCGACAAGGCGGAGCGCACCTTTCTGAAATAACTCACTGAAAGTCACCGCCATGTTCATCGACATCCATGTGCACGTGCGCGCGCTTCCCGGCCCGGCTCGCGGGGGCAGACAGGCCTTTGCAACCCCCGAGCAGCTCCTCGCGCGCTACGCGCCGATCGGCGTCGAGCGGGCCGTCCTGTTGCCGCTGGTCAGTCCCGAGGTCTACGAGCCGCAATCGAGCCAGGAGATCGTCGAGATCAGCCGCCGCCATCCCGACCGCTTCATCCCCTTCTGCAACGTCGATCCGCGGGCGATCAGCAACTCCTCCGACGCCCCGCTGGGAAACATCCTCGATTTCTACCGCAATCAGGGTTGCAGGGGGATCGGCGAGGTCACCGCCAACCTCCCCTTCCGCGATCCCATGGTGCGCAACCTCTTCCGGCATGTGGAACGGGTGGGATTCCCGCTGACCTTCCACATCGCCCCGCAGATCGGGGGAATGTACGGCCTATACGACGATCCCGGCCTGCCGCAGCTCGAGCAGAGCCTGGCCGACTTTCCCGGGCTGAACTTCCTGGGGCATTCCCAGACCTTCTGGGCGGAGATCGGCAGGCTGCGCAAGCCCTTCGACCGCTACGGTTATCCGCGCTATCCGATCGACGCCGAGGGTGTCGTGCCGCAGCTTTTCCGCCAGTATCCCAACCTCCACGGCGACCTGTCGGCGGTGAGCGGCTGCAACGCCCTCAAGCGCGATCCCGACTACGCCGTCAAGTTCCTCGATGAATTCCAGGACCGGCTGCTGTTCGGCACCGACATCTGCGCGCCCGACACCCCGACGCCGCTGGTCGATTTCCTGACCGGTCTGCGCGCCGCGGGGCGGATCAGCGCGACTGTTTTCGAGAAGGTCGCCCGCGGCAACGCCATCCGGCTGTTGAAACTCGACGGGCAGACGCCCGGCGCGCATCCTGGAGAACCCGCCCATGAATAAGGCTTCCGCGTCCTCCGCCCGCCGCGCCGCCGGCGCCGCCAAGCCCGCCCTTCTCGGCGGCGCCCCCGCCATCACCGGCGATCCGGGCGACATCTTTCACTGGCCGATCGTCACCGACGAGGATGTGGCCGCCGTCACCGAGGTCGTGCGCAACCGGGCGATGTCGGGAACCGACATCACCAAAACCTTCGAGAAGGAGTGGGCCGCCTATAACGGCACGCGCTTCGCGCTGGGCTGCTGCAGCGGCACGGCGGCGCTGCACGCCGCCATGTGGGCCTGCGGCGTCGGTGCCGGCGACGAGGTCATCTGCCCCGGAATGACCTACTGGGCAAGCGCCGCGCCCGCCCTGCAACTGGGTGCCACGGTCAACTTCGCCGACATCGATCCCGGCACCCTCTGCATCGACCCGCGCGACATCGAGCACCGCATCTCTCCGCGCACACGCTGCATCGTGGTCGTCCACTACGCCGGCCATCCCGCCGACATGGACGCGATCATGGCCATCGCCGCGCGCCACGGCGTCAAGGTGCTCGAGGACAATTCGCACGCGCACGGCTCGCGCTACAGGGGGCGCATGACGGGGACGCTCGGCGACATCGCCGCCATGAGCATGATGAGCGGCAAGGGCTTCGCCATCGGCGAGGCGGGGATGATCGTCACCAACGACCGCAGCCTCCACGAGCGTTGCATCGCCTTCGGCCACTACGAGCGGACGGGGATGCCCAGCAACTACAACCCCGCCGACGCTCAGATCACCGACCCCGGCCTGCTGCGCTTCGCGGGGGCGCCGCTGGGCGGCTGCAAGCACCGCATGAACCAGACCTGCTCCGCCATGGGGCGGGTGCAGTTGAAGCATTTTCCGGCGCGCATCCGCGAGATCCAGGCCGCCATGGGGCGCTTCTGGGACCTGCTGGCCGATGTGCCGGGCATTCGCCCGCACCGCCCCGCCGACCCGGCGAGCTCGACCGGCGCCTGGTACAGTTCCCGCGCCCTCTACGATGCCGCCGAACTGGAGGGGCTGCCATGCGGCAAGTTCTGCGAGGCGTTGCGGGCGGAAGGTTTTGCCGCCATTCCAGGCGCCAACAAGCCACTCTACACCCACCCGGTCTTCCACGAGGCCGACATCTTCCACCAGGGACGCCCCACCGCGCTGGCCTTCGGGCAGCGCGATGTGCGCCAGCGGGCCGGCAGCCTGCCGGTGACCGACGCCATCGGGTCGATCGCCCTGTCCGCCCCGTGGTTCAAGCATGACTGTCCGGAGAGCATCCGGCAGTACGCCGAGGCTTTCCGCAAGGTCGCGGAGAACGCCGGAATACTACTGAAGGCGGAGCCAAACGGCTCTGCGCGCGTCGCCACCTGAGACGCCTGACGCCGATGACGGTCTGCCTCGCCCGGGAACTGCGCGACGCCTTCGATCACAAGCCGCGGCCGCGCCACCGGTAGCCGTCTTAAACCACGTGCAAACAAGAGACACTCAACCAACAACCAGCCATGCAAGCACCTACTCCCGCTCTCCCTCAGGCCCTGCTCGACGACCTGCCACGCCGACACGCCCGGCTGCGCGCGGCCCTCGCGCCGCTCGAGGCCGACAGCCTGATCCTGGCCCTCAACGTCGATCTGATCTACGCCTCGGGTACCGTGATGAACGGGTGGTTCTACATGCCGGCCACGGGCACACCTGTCTTCTACTACCGGCGACCGTCCGACTTCGGCGACTGGCTGCCCGGCTTCGAGACTGTCCCCGTACGGCGCCCCGAGCAGATCGCCGAGCACCTCGCCGCCGCGGGGCGTCCGCTGCCGCGCCGGCTGGCGCTGGAGGGCGATGAGCTTCCGGCGGCCGAGTGGCTCCGGCTCGGCACCTGCTTTCTTGGCGCGGCGCTGATCAATGGCTCCCAAGCCATCCGAGCCGTCCGCGCCACCAAGACGCCCTACGAAATCGGTTGCATGCGCGAATCGTGCCGGCAGCATGCCCGCGTCATAGCCACATTCCCATCCGTTTACCGTCCCGGCATGACCGATCTCGACTTATCAATCGCGCTGAAGCATGTCTTGCTGCTGAACGGCAGTCTTGGGCTTTTACGCGCCTTCGGCGGGCGGTTGGAGATCTTCATGGGCAGCGTGCTGGCGGGCGACAACGCCGAGGCGCCTTCGGCCTACGATTTCGCGCTCGGCGGGGCCGGCGCGCACCCGAGCCTTCCGATCGGCGCCAACCACACACCGCTGCGCGAGGGTATGACCGTCATGGTCGACATCTCCGGCAACTTCAACGGCTACCAGTCCGACTGTTCGCGTGCCTACGCGATCGGCGCGGTGCCGGAACGTGTCCGCAAGGCGCACCGCGTCTCTATAGCCATCTGCGACACGCTGGCACGCGAGGGCCGCAGCGGGGCATCCTGCGAGGCGCTTTACACGCGGGCGCTGCAACTGGCTGACGAGGCCGGGTTGGCCGCCCATTTCATGGGTTGCCGCCAGCAGGCGAAGTTCGTCGGTCACGGCGTGGGCCTCGAGATCAACGAACTGCCCGTGCTGGCGGCGCGCACCCAAACCCGCCTCGAGGCCGGCATGACGATCGCCATCGAACCCAAGTTCGCCTTTCCGGGAGTGGGGGCGGTCGGCGTGGAGAACACCTATCTAGTCACCGACACGGGAATGGAGAAGCTGACGGTGTGCGACGAGACGCTCGTCACGTTGGGATGAGTGCTGCTTAAACCGCGCCGCCCGCGAAATCTGCAACTAAGCGAAGTAGCACGTTACAGGCGCTCCTGACAGGCGCTTCCTTCTGGCCTTAAGCATATATTAAGATTAATCTACGATGATTGACCCTGAATTAAACAGGGACTGGCGGCGGTGAACATTCTGATTGTCGAAGATTCCAGGACGCTCCGCGAGACGCTCCACGACGGTCTCTCCAAGCTGGGCTACGGCGTGGACGCGGTGGGCGGCGGCCGGGAGGGCCTGGACTTCGCCCGACTCAAGGAATACGACGTGATTCTCCTGGATCTGATGCTGCCGGGCATGGACGGGCTCTCCGTGCTGCGTGAGCTCAGGGCGGGCGGCAAGAAGACGCATGTCCTGATCCTCTCGGCGAAGGATCAGGTAGAAGACCGCGTACGGGGGCTGCATCTTGGCGCCGACGACTACATGATCAAGCCGTTTTCATTCGACGAACTCTGCGCGCGGATCGGAACGCTGATTCGAAGGCGGTATGACGTTAAGTCCCCGCTGATAGAGATCCGCGGCATCACTATCGACATGGCCATCCGGGAGGCGCGTCATGGTATGACGGCGCTCCCGTTGACGCCCGGCGAGTACGCGATACTGGAGTATCTGGTCCTCAACAGGGGGCGGGTCGTCAGCGCGGAGCAACTGATCGCGGGCGCACACGGGAGCGACGCCGCGCCAGGCGAGAATCTCGTCCAGGTCATGGTATGCAATCTGCGGAAGAAACTTGCAGCCTCCGGCGTTGATGAGCTTGTGAAAACCCGCCGCGGGTATGGCTACTACATCCAATAGCCCCAGGCGGTAGCAGGGTGAAAACAAACTCGTATATTGCGCGCATCCCGTCCGGCGTCTGGGCGCTTGGTCTGGTAAGCCTGTTCATGGATGTCTCCTCGGAGATGATCCACAGTCTGCTTCCCCTGTTTCTGGTCGGAACGCTGGGCGCAGGCACGGCCATGGTCGGCCTGATCGAGGGGCTGGCCGAGTCGACGGCGCTCATCGTGAAAGTGTTTTCCGGCGCGTTGAGCGACTATCTTGGCAAGCGCAAGACGCTGGCGGTGATTGGGTATTCATTGGGCGCCTTGAGCAAGCCGCTGATTGCCATTGCGCCGACGGCGGGGTTCGTCCTCTCGGCGCGTCTCCTGGATCGTGTGGGCAAGGGCGTGCGGGGCGCCCCGCGCGATGCGCTGGTGGCGGACATGGCCCCGGTCGAGGTGCGCGGAGCGGCCTTCGGCCTGCGCCAGTCGCTCGACGCGGCGGGCTCGCTGCTCGGCCCCCTGCTGGCGGTTGGCCTGATGCTGCTCTGGTCCAACAACTACCGCGCCGTATTCTGGGTCGCCGTCTTTCCTGGCCTCCTGGCGGTGGCCCTGCTGCTGTTCGGCGTGCGCGAACCGGTACGGCATGACTGCGGAAATCGCACCAATCCGATCCGCCATGAAAATCTCAAGCGTCTGGGCGGCGCGTACTGGTGGGTGGTCGGCATCGGCGCGGTATTCGCGCTGGCCCGCTTCAGCGAAGCCTTTCTGGTGCTCCGGGCCAGGGACAATGGAGTGCCGGTCGCCTATGTGCCGCTTGTGCTGGTGGTCATGAACCTGGTCTACTCGGCATCCGCCTATCCCTTCGGCAGGCTTTCGGACCATGTGAACCACGAAAAGCTGCTGTCCTGGGGTCTGGTGATGCTCGTGGCCGCCGATGTGTCTCTGGGCTGGGCCAGTCATTGGTCGCTCGCGGCGGTTGGCGTTGCCCTGTGGGGTGTGCATATGGGAATGACCCAGGGGCTGTTCGCCAAGATGGTCGCCGATGCCGCCCCGGCCGACCTGCGCGGCACGGCCTACGGCTTCTTCAACCTCGTCAGCGGCGTCGCCATGCTGGTGGCCAGCGTCGTCGCGGGGGGGCTCTGGGAGTGCGTCGGCGCGTCCGCCACCTTCCATGCCGGAGCGGGCTTTGCCGTTCTCGCGCTGGCAGGCCTGGCACTGAAAGGCCGCCAGTTAGGGCGCATGCCCGGCAATCCCTAAGGCATGCGGAAGCCATGACATCCATCAGGGAATATCTTCGGGCGCGCGTGCTATGGGGCTCCGCCGTGATTCTGGCGGCGGGGTTCGCCGTGCTGGCGCTGGCCTTACGCCGCCTCGATATCCAGGAATTTGATGAAAGCCTGGCGGACGAGGCCCGGCTGCTTGCGTCCCTGATGAAACGCGAGGGACACAGCATCGAGATCGAACTGGCCAGAGAGTACTGGCCTGAGTTCCAGGCGGGAGCGGCCCCCGCATACTTCCAGTTCCGCTTCATTGACGGTTCGGTCATGCTCCGTTCCGAGAGCCTCCGGGACGGCGATCTGCCGCTGCTGCCGCATGCCGCAGGCGGACCAGTGTTCATCAATTCACGTCTTCCGGATGGCCGCCGCGGACGCTACGTGCAGCTTGTCCTGGCGCCGCTCTTAAGGCATGAGCATGCAGATGCCGAGGAGGCCGGGAAACCGGAGGCCTATCACTTCCTCATCCCCGATTCCCTTCAGTCGGGATCGGAGATTGTCGTCCTCGGTTTTGCCCGCGGCCGCGCGGCGCTCGACTCCCTGTTGCTGGGCGTGTACGCGACGCTTGGAGGCATGTTCCTGCTGATCCTCGGCCTGATTGCCATCCTGTTGCGCAGGGTGCTGCGCATTGGTTTCCAGTCCATCGAGGAGATGAACACGCAGATCCGCGGGATTGGCCCGGATGATATGCACCGGCGCGTGAACCTGTCGGCGGTTCCCGGTGAGCTCGAAGCCGTAGTGTCCTCGCTGAACAGGTTGCTCGACAAGCTGGATGCCTCGCTGCAGCATGAACGGCGCTTTACCAGCGACGTGGCGCACGAGCTGCGCACGCCCGTGGCCGAGTTCCGGGCGGCTTGCGATGTCGGAGCGATGTGGGCGGACGACCCGGTGCTTGTAAGACGGCGGTTCGAGAATCTCAGGGACTCGGTTGTCAACATGGACCGGCTGCTAAACACGCTTCTCGATCTCCGCCGTCTGGACAACGGCAAGGTTCAGATGGAGTCCATGGCAACCGGCATCGCGGCGCTCGTGGAGTCCTGTTGGGAACGCGTCCTCAACAGCGGTGCCGGAACTGGACACAGGCTTGAGAATCGCGTCGACGGCTCTCTGCGCCTTGACACCGACCCGCTCAAGCTGGAACAGATCGTATTCAACCTCCTGAGCAATGCCGCCCGGTACAGTCCGCCGGGGGCGGCGATTGTCTGCGCAAGCGCAAAGGCTGAAGGGGGCGGGTGGGAACTGAGATTCAGCAATCCCGTGCAAGACCTCGGTCAGG
Source organism: uncultured Lentisphaerales bacterium (assembly GCA_964411055.1). Classification (GTDB taxonomy): domain Bacteria; phylum Verrucomicrobiota; class Kiritimatiellia; order RFP12; family JAAYLN01; genus JAAYLN01. The sequence goes on from CAYPJN010000071.1 coordinate 7,952, forward strand.
AGGATCTCGATCACATCTTCGAGCGCTTCTGGCGCAAAGATGCGGCGCGTACGGCAGGCGGGCATGCCGGATTGGGTTTGTCCATCGTCCAAGCCCTGGCCGATACGCTGGGTATTCAGGTCGCCGCGGACCTCGCCGACAACGGGGTTTTCTCCATACGGCTCGGTTTCCCCGCCTAGCAGCCCGAGTTCGCCAATTGCGCCTTTTTCTCGATCATGACCTGATGCAAATCAACACAACTATCCGATTTCCTCCCGAGCAGATTGTCGGCCGCATCCTGCGCCTGCCCAACGCGGGATCCAAGATCCACCGCGACCTGAACTTCGCCTACGCCCTGCTACAGAGGAAGCCGCCGCAAACAACCTGTCAGTCGCACGCGCGGCACACGCGCGGCGCTCGCGCGCGCCCCGGCAGCACCCCGTCGACTCCCGCCAGCCGCCTACGTCGCCTGCGAAATCCCCATTTGCCCCCTTTCCCCGAACAGCTGAGGGTGTCGGGGAAGTGGACTTTCCCCAAAGATCGAGCCTTGGAAAGCGGGAACCCCTCGCGCGCGCTACGCCATCGCCGACGGCATCGGCAGGCTTTTCCTACGTCACGGAGCCTGGCGATCTATAACGCCCCCCGGCCCCGACTCAAACCCCCTCGGACTGGTTTTTTGGAATGACCGGATTTTGGGGATTTTTGGGGGAAAGTCCACCTCGGGGAACAGTTGACACAACGACGAATCGGTGCTATGCAGACATTGGTTTCCTGAGGTTGGTCGTTCGGGGTTCCGTTGCGGTTCAAGCTGCCGCAGGGTGCCCGCGCCTGAAGGAAAGGAGAAGCACGACATGAATTCGTGCCGGTGTCTGTCTGCACTGGTGCTGCTTCCGCTGGCGGCCGTGGCCGTCACGCTCGACGTTCCGCGCCTGCCGCCGCCCGCCTTCGCCGACCGCGAGGTCTCCGGCGATGCCGCCATCCCGGCGAATGTCCGCGACAATCTGCGGCGCTTTCGCCTGGATATCTCCTTCGAAGCATCCGCCTCTAACAATGTGCAGATCGCCTTCGGGCGCGACGCCGATTTGCTGGACGGCGTCCTGGCCGCCGAAGAGACGGCCTTCATTATCGGCTGGGACAGCAGCGAATGGTTCCTGCGGCCCGCCGGGCTCAAGGAACGCTTCGTCCACGCCCCCGCCGATGGCCAGACGCCCCGGCGCCGCACACTTCACGCCGCCATCCGGGTCAATACGCAGGGCACCCCGACTGCCATTGAGTTCAGCGACGATGCGGGCGCCTTCGCGTTCGACGGGCTCTCGCTCGCGCCCCCGCCCCTTTGGCTAACCCCTGAAAACTGGAATCTTCTGCGGGTGACCGTCCGCGGGGCGGCAGATGCGGAAGAGGATGTCAAAGTCCGCTTCCTGCCCGACGGGGCTACGATCATCCTTAGGTAGCCCGGCATGGAACTCATGCAAGAGATACGCTATTGGATCATCGCGGGCTCCTGCCTGCTGGGCGCGGCGGCGACGCTCTTCTGCATTGGGGCCTGGTTCTACACATCTCCCCGCTGGCGGACGCTGTTCTCCACACTCAACC
>CAYPJN010000072.1:0-9313 GCA_964411055.1 uncultured Lentisphaerales bacterium
GGCGAACGCCAGCAGCGGACGCTCCACGGGCGGGAAAACGCAGGTCTCCAGTTGCATGCACTGGCTGCCTGTGAAAGTGAAGCCGTCGAGGTCGACAGAACCTCCGCCACGCAACGTCGCCTCGATCTCCTTGCGCGAAACCTGTGCGCGGCCGTAGGCGATCATGTCGTTGACCATACGCCGCTGCAGCAGTTGGCGGATGAACTCGGAGCCCGCGACGGGCTCCCAGAGCAGGTAGACGGCAACCGGCATGGCCGAAGGCTGCAGGGCCAGCAGGGCGCCGGCACGCACGCCGAGCCGCGCCTGCGGCAGGCCGGGGAAGCGGCGGTTGAGCCAGGCGCTGGCGGCCTCGATGTCCGCCAGCCAGTCGGCCGCGGTGTAGTCCGCGAAGGCGCCGGAGGAGTCGCCGCAGCCGCGGTAGTCAATGCGCAGCACCGCGCAGGGCACCTGCACCGCCAGGCGGCGCGCACCGTCGACCATCGCGCGCTGGGCCGCCTTGCGCTCCTCGACCAGCGGCGGGCAGACGATGAGCGCGCAGCGTACCGCGACTCCCGCGGCGGGTGTCGTCAGGTTAGCCTGGAGCCAACCGTTTCCGGAAGGGATCTGGAAGTCGGCAATTTCAAGTGGGGTTGTTGACATAGGCCTGTGCAGCGTCGCAAGTGTTGCGCGGGGGCGTTTGCAGGGTTCTGATTATCGCCTCTACGCGCGCGCCTGGCAAGTTCCGTATCCCGAGTGTGAGTCGATTGTTGACGTCTTCCGGTCCCGGTGCAATAATCGATCATCTTCTGAGGCGGAAGCCAGGCCGCCACGCAGTTCCAGCGCCTTGATCGGAACACAGGTATGGCACGGCACGTGCCGTTCTCACGAAGGAGAAAACAATGGGGATGAGTTGTTGGCGGAAGGGGTTCTTCGTGCTGGCGTTGCTGGCGCTGGCGGGAACGGGGCGGGCCTGGCAGCCCGCCGGGTGGACGTACTGGAACTGGCCCTGGGCGTACGATTCGGCCGCGGGAGACTGGCACTGGTTCGCAGCGGGCGGCACGCAGTGGATCTACACCTATCCGCCAGGCAGCGGCTGGGCTTTGCTGCCCCAATCGGGGATCGCCCGTGGATGGTCGTACTGGGGCGGCGACTGGGCTTTCGACGGCGACGCCGGCGCGTGGTGCTGGCGGAACCCCGGCGGGACACAGTGGTGCGTGAATATGCGAACCGCTTCCTGGTCGCAGTTCGGAGCGGCGGCGACACCCGCCGGCATGGTCCCGATTCCAGGCGGCACGAACAGCGGAACGGATCCCGACTATGGGGCCTACAGTCTGAATGTCGCATCGTTCTACATGGACAAGTATGAAGTGACAAAGGCCCTGTGGGACTCGGTCTACACCTGGGCATTGGCGCACGGCTACAGCTTTGAGCACGCCGGGACAGGCAAGGCGTCGAACCACCCGGTGCACACGGTGAACTGGTACGATTGCGTGAAATGGTGCAACGCCCGCAGCCAGAAGGAGGGGCGGCCGGCGGTCTACACCGTTGGCGGGGTCGTATTCAAGACCGGTTGGAGCGACAATGTCGTCCAAACCTCCGCCGCCGGGTACCGGTTGCCGACGAATGCGGAGTGGGAGTACGCGGCGCGAAGCGGGCTGAGTGGCAAGCGCTTCCCGTGGGGCGACAGCGACGTCATCCAGCACAGCCGGGCGAACTACTACAGCGTAAGCGGATACCCCTACGACACCAGCCCGACGCGCGGTTACCACCCGACGTACAGTGCCGGAGCCATGCCCTATACCTCGCCCGCAGGCTCCTTTGCCGCTAACGGTTACGGCCTTTTCGACATGGCGGGGAATGTCTTTGAGTGGTGCTTCGACTGGTATCCCGGCGAAGAGGGCAAACGCCGCGTGCTTCGTGGCAGCAGTTGGTACAACCTGGGTGGCTTCTGCCGAAATGGCGCCTACTATTTCGGGTGGCCTGACAGCGCCGGTGACATCGTTGGCTTCCGGGCTGTACTGTCGCCTGGTCCGCATTGATCGCATGCAACAGCCCGTTGTCTCTGTCCCCGCGATCCCGGTTTCGCGCGAATGGACAAATAAACGAATGTTTGACAGCATTCCGTGTATGCGATATGGTTTTCCATATGAAAACGACACTCACGATCAGCGATGTGACGATGCTCGAAGTCAAACGCGAGGCCGCACGCCGCCGGCAAACCATGTCGGAGTTAGTCGAAGCAGCGCTGCGCGCCATCGTCGAGTCGGAACCTCGCAAAGTCGATTTGCCGCCGTTGCCCGAATTCGGTGGCGGGGAGCTTCGGGTGAATGTGGCTAACCGAGACGCCCTCTACAATGTTATGGAGGGCTAGGCATGTTCGTTGTCGATACGAATGTCTTGCTTTATGGCGTGAACAAGGATGCTCCTGATCACGTGCACTGCCGAAAACTGCTGGAATCGTTTCGGGCGATGGCCACCCCCTGGTATGTTACCTGGGGTATCGTGTACGAGTTCCTGCGCGTGGTGACGCATCCGCGGGTTCTCTCCCGACCTTTCACGCCCGAACAGGCATGGTTGTTCCTGCACGCCCTGTTCGCCTCCCCGCGTCTCGGGATTCTTGTCGAGACGGACCGTCATCGGCATGTGGCGACCGAAGTGTTTGCCGAAGTTCCCGGGATCACGGGGAATCTGGTGTTTGATGCGCACACGGCCATTCTGATGAGAGAGAACGGCATTCGCACAATTTATACGAGGGACACGGATTTCAACCGGTTTCCGTTCCTGGATACGGTAGACCCGGTTACCGGTACTCGCCGAACCAGCAAATCCGGCATACGCGGGAAACCGCGCCGCTGATTCGCGCGTGTCCGCCCTGACCCGGGCTTCGCTTCAAACGGCTTCGCGAATGCCGCGTTCGGTGATGTAGCCGGTGATCAGTGCGCGGGGGGTGACGTCGAACGCCGGGTTGTAGACGCGCGCGTTGGCGCAGTGGACGATCTCGTCGGGCGCACGCTGCTCGATCGGGATTTTCGAGCCGTCGGGCAGCGTCCGGTCGATTGTGGAGTCGGGTATCGCCACGTAGAACGGGATCCGGTGGTAGCGCGCCGCGATCGCCAGTTGGTAGGTGCCGATCTTGTTGGCCGCGTCGCCGTTCGCCGCGACGCGGTCGGCGCCGACGATGACCCGCGCGATCTTCCCCTCGCGCATCACCTGCGCGGCCATGGAATCGCAGATCGTCACGACGTCGATTCCGGACACGGAGAGTTCCCAGGCGGTCAGTCGCGCGCTCTGCAGCGCGTGGGGGTAGGCGGCTACGCGACCCGCGTCAATTTCAGCCGCATCGAGATCCGCGAACGGCCCGGAGACTCTCCACTCCGAGGGGGAGAGGATCTGCGACAGGGACTCCGTCCTTGATCCTTTTTTTGGAGACAGTCGTGATCCGCAGTCGTCGATCGGAGAGAAATATCGTGGTCGACTCCGGTGGACGCGTGAGAAGACGCGGGCGTGTTGCCACCATTCCCGATGCCGACGGCGCGGCGCTTCCGGATGGTAGGTGCTTGGGGAACCGAGAATACGTTACCGCTATTCTCAAGTGAACCTGTCTCGCCGGGGATGCCTTTCCCGAGGTGGCTCGTGGGCGCGGGGTGGCGGCGGGGGAGGTCTGGAAGTGACTGTACAGTTTATCTGCATCCAGTACGGTTGGCACCAAAAATCCATCCTCTACTTCATATTTTATTCTTACATAATGTTTTCCTGCATTCGTTCTAAAACCCAGCACAGCGTAGTCGTCTCGCACTTCCTCGATGCTCCATTGACTGTCGGGATCGAAAGAGCAGAAGACGATGGCACGTGGACACGAGGGTGCTTCCGGGTTTGGGGTGGGATTCCTTCTTTGTCGCGAGAGCTTTGTCGTGAGCTTTGTCGCAAGCTTTGTCGACTGCATCATCTTTGGATCCCCGCGATCATCGAGGAGACCATGACAGGGTAAGCCCAAATTAAACGGCTTCCAGGACGGCTTCCAGGATGCCGCGTTCGGTGATGTAGCCGGTAATCAACTCGCGGGGGGTGACGTCGAACGCCGGGTTGTAGACGCGCGCGTTGGCACAGTGGAAGATCTCGTCGGGCGCACGCTGCTCGATCGGGATTTTCGAACCGTCGGCCAGCGTCCGGTCGATCGTGGAGCCGGGCATCGCCACGTAGAAGGGGATCCGGTGGTAACGCGCCGCGATCGCTAGTTGGTAGGTGCCGATCTTGTTGGCCGCGTCGCCGTTCGCCGCGACGCGGTCGGCGCCGACGATGACCCGCGCGATCTTCCCCTCGCGCATCACCTGCGCGGCCATGGAATCGCAGATCGTCACGACGTCGATTCCGGACACGGAGAGTTCCCAGGCGGTCAGGCGCGCCCCCTGCAGGAGCGGCCGCGTCTCGTCGGAATAGACGGTGAACCCGATCCCCGCCTCGTGGGCGGCATACAACGGGGCCAGCGCTGTGCCGTTTCCGGCCGTGGCCAGTGCGCCGGCGTTGCAGTGGGTCAGGATGCCCATGCCGGGCTCGATGAGGGGCAGACCGTGCCGGCCGATCGCCTCGCACCGTTGGATGTCTTCCGCCAGGATGGCCAGCGCCTCGTCGAGCAGGGCCTGGTTCATGGCCGCGACCGAACCCGGCGCGACCTGAGCCAGGCAGCGTTGCAGCGCCCACGACAGATTCACGGCGGTCGGCCGCGAGCCGTTCAGGTGGTCCGCCGTTTCCCTGAGCCGGGCCAGGAAGGCCGCGGGGTCGGCCGTGCCGAACCGCTGCGCGCAGGCGGCCAGGCCGAGGGCGGCGGCGCAGCCGATAGCCGGCGCGCCGCGCACCGCGAGGGTACGGATGGCCCGGTACACCGCCTCCGGCGAGGAGAGGCGCAAGCGGACCACCTCTCCGGGAAGCTTCGTCTGGTCGAGGATGTCCAGGAACCCGGGAGGGGCGGCTGGCGCGCCGGGCGCGAGGTGCGTTCCGCCGGCGGCATCGCGCCAGAAGAGGGTCCGCGGGCGGTCGGGGTTCATGGTCAGACGGTTCCGTTCCGCAGGCGGCGGACCGCGGCCGCCGGGAGCGGCCGGAGGCGCGCGCCGGAATCCAGGATGATCCGGCAGGCCAGCTCGAAGAAAACGGCGTTCTGGATGGCGTGGGCGAAATCGACGGCCGCGGTGACCTGTCCGTGGTTCGCCAGGATCGCCAGGTTGTGCGCGGTCATCGCCCGGACGACAACGTCGGCGAGGGCCGGCGAACCCGGCAGGCGGAAGGGCACCCGGGCGATCGGGCCGATGTAGAAGGGGATTTCGGGGATGACGTCGAAATTCACGCGCGCCAGGCTCCGGCAGGCCAGCGTCGTGGCGCAGGGCGATTGGAAGTGCAGCACGACGTTTAGTTCCGGCCGCGCCCGGAGAATCCCGGCATGAAACCGGGCCTCGACGGTCGGCCGCACGCCGTTCAAGGAGGCGCCGTCGGCGAGGGAACATACCGCCACGTCTTCGGGGCCGACCTCCCCGAGCCAGCTCCGGGTGCGGGTCACCAGCATGCGCCCGCCGTCCAGGCGACGCGACAGGTTGCCGCTGCTGCACGCGAGCAGTCCGCGGGCCGCCGCGTCGCGGCAGGTCCGGATAAATTCGTTTTGAATGGTCCGTGTCTTTTTGTCCATTCCGTCCGTTCCGCCCATCCCGGTGTTCCCCGGAGAGATCCCGAAAGCGGCTCCAGCTTATGGGCAAGCCTTCCCGGTTGTCAAGCGGCCTGCCAGATCTCCAATGCCCCGGGACGAGTAAACAGTGGCGCGGGACGTCCCGGCCCGCGAACCTCTGAGCAATGGCGGCTCGGCGGGGACGCCTCGCCCTGCTTCATGATCGCCTGGCCGGAATTGAACTCCAGCCGGAGACATGCTACGCTAACAACTACTCGTTTGTATTGATCGCTTGATTCCGAAGGATGATCATGTCAGAGACTCTTGTTCAAAGCGCACGCGTTCCCTTCACGGTTGATATGGCCTCCGTTCCCGGCGAACCCGCGCTCTTCGTAGATCATCAGCGCAACGGACGCAGTGGTCATGTCGGTCATGCGCTGGTGAAGTATGCGCCGGATTGCCTGCTGGCCTTCTATGCCGACACGTCCGGGGATTGTCCGCCGCAGTTTCCTGGACACTCCTGTTTTGGCTGGATGGCCTACAGACGGTCGACCGATGGCGGTCGCAACTGGAGCGCCCCGCGTGAGCTGGACTATTCTAAGAAAGTGTTTTTGGAAGGCATTCACACCATTTCCTGTGAGAAAGCCGTCTCCCCTGCGTCCAATGTCATTATCCTCTTCTGTCTCGTAAATGATCGTTGCGCGCCCTTCTGTTGTTCGCCGTGGGGCGTGCCCACCTACCTCGTCAGCCGGGATGGCGGCGAAACGTGGAGCGAGTCCAGGAATTTGGGCGACCAGCGGGGGCGTATCTATGACGCTCGCATAATACAGGACGAGATACTGGTGCTCCAAAGCTGCAATCCGAATTTCGAGGGACGCGATCCGCTGAATCACTATGCCCTCTACGGCAGCCGGGATGGCGGCGGGACGTTTGAGCTAAAATCAATCTTGCCATTCGATATCCGCGGGCGCGGTTACGGCGCTCTGGCCGAGTTGCCTGACGGCCGGCTTATCGTCTACGTCTATAACCTCTATCAGGAACGTTATCCGGACACTTTGATCAGCGACGATGGCGGTCATACCTGGGGCGCGCCCGGCAGGGCTTTCCTGGCCAAGAGCATCCGGAACCCGCAAATTGCGCGTGTCGGCGGAAGCTATATCTTGCATGGCCGCTCCGGGCAGCTCGGTCCCTATTACGCGCTGGTGCTCTATACGTCCGATGACGGGATCCACTGGGATGAAGGCACCTATTTGCGGATGCCGGTCGGGGGCGGCTTCGGGTATGCCTGTTTCTACTCGAACAATGTCGTTCTGGACGACCACCGGGTGCTGATCCAGTTCTCGGACGCGTATGCGGGAGCACGCGTCAACATTCGTCACTTGACGGTGGGCGTGCCCCACGCCTGAGTTTCACCAAAGCCGGTTCTCAACGAGGAATCAAGTCATGCGAATTGGAATTATTGGTACTGGCGGCGTTGCGAAGGATTGCTACCTACCTTTTCTGATGACCCAACCCGATGTCGATCTGTTGTATTTCAACCGCACGCGGGCCAAGGCGGACGCCTGCGCGGAAAAGTTCGGCGGGACGGTCTGCAATTCGATTTCGGATATGGTCGCTGCCGCTCCCGACTCGATCTTCGTGTTGACCAAAGAAACTGTCCGGGGAGATATACTCGGCGAACTGGCGCCCTTGAAGCCGCGCCGCTTGTTTCTCGAAAAACCGCTGGTGGCCCGCAAGGGTCAGGACAATGTCGACGAGATGGATTATTCGGCCGCCCGCGACGTCATGCGTCGGCTTCACGATCAGGGTTGTGAAACCGCCATGATCTTCAATTATCGCTTCTTCGACCAGGTGATCAAGCTCCGGGAAATCATCCAAATCCGTTCGTTTGGCAAACCGGTCAGTGCGGTCGCGATGGTGAATTATGCCTGCTGGAGCCATTGCATCGACCTCATGCATTATTTTGTCGGTCCTGTCGAGGCCATTGCGGCACAGACAGGGGGGATGCAGCACAAGGACCATGTCCCCGATATCACCGGCGCCATGCGCTTCGAAAACGGAGCCTCGGGAACCATTCTGGGAACCTGGGCGATGAATTTCGACTTCACCCTGTTTGAGTTGTTCTTCAATTTTGAGGGCGGACGCGTCCATTTGCGCGGGCTCGACGGCGAACTTGAGATTTTGGACTATTCCGGCAAGCGCCAGGAGCTCCTGGCGATAACGCGCAATACGTCGCGATGGGATCAATATCGGGCGTCGTTCGCCAAATCCATTGGCGCCTATCTGGAGAGTCTCAGGCGCGGTGATCCGCCGCCGATTCCGGGGAGCGCGGGGCTGGAAGAGTTGCGCTTCGAGGCGGCACTCCGGCGTTCGGCCGCCACGGGCGCGCCTGTCCGGCTTCGGGATGCCTTTCCGCTGTAGTGATCCGCTACCATGCGGTCTCCTTTAATTCTGGGGGGATCCTAGCTTTCATGAGGTGATAACCGATGCGCAGCTTAAAATTAGAGGGGCATTCCAGAGTCACCGTCGTCGAGGTGCCGGAGTCGGTGCCCGCACCGGGGCAAGTCGTGATTCAAACCGGGGTGTCGGTACTCTGCGGGTCCGAACTGCATGGGTTCCGGGGCGACGGTGCGGCGCAGGGCAACTCCGGGCACGAGGCCATGGGCAAGGTGCTGCGCGTCGGCGACGGAGTCACGCGCGTAAAGGTCGGGCAGCGTGTCGGTGTATCGGCTATTGCCGGATGCGGACAACCGGAGTGCGAGGCTTGCCGGCAAGGACAGTCGACCTGGTGTCCGAAGTTCCGTTTCCACGCCAGCATGCATGCCGAGCAGTTTCTCGCCTACGAAACCGCCTGTCTGCCACTGCCGGACGATGTTCCCGATCAGGTGGCCGTGTTGATTTCGGGCGATGGTCTCGGCGTTCCCTACCATACGGGGCTGAAATTGGCCGATGCCTCGATCCGGTCTATCGCGGTATTCGGCCTGGGGCCGATCGGCCTGGGCCATGTTCTGCTGCAAGCGTATTACGGAAGAACAATCATCGCGATCGATCGTTCACCCGAGCGGCTGGCATTGGCCCGGCAATTCGGCGCCACCCATGTGATCGACGTGAAGAAACAGGATGTGCTGCAGACCGTCAGGACATTGACTGGCGGCAAGGGGGTGGACGTCGCCATCGAGGCGGCAGGTGTTCCGCAAACGGCAAAACAGTGTTTCCAAGTTGTGCGGACGGACGGATTGGTCGTGTTCAACGGCGAACAGCCGGCCGTCGAGCTTTCGCCCAGCGAGGATTTCATTCGCCGGGACATCCGAGCGCTGGGATCATGGTTCTTCCATGTCGGCGAGTTCCCCGGCATGCTGAATCTCTACCGGGCAGGATTCGCAGTGGACCGTCTGATTACCCATGCCTTCCCGTTGTCACAGGCCCAGACGGCCTATGATGCCTTTGCCGCCGCGAAGACAGGCAAGGTTATGCTCACGTATAATGCTCCTTGATACGATTACGATTGCGTGTTGACATGTCTCATCCCTGGTGCATAAACTACACATTGTTGTGGTTAGTTGCATTTCACCGGGGGCCGTGATACGCGGAAGAAGCATTCACGAGTCATGTGCTTTCCGGGAACCCGCTAATCTCAAGCTGGGTGTTTACTTGGGGGTTGCGTCATGAAACAAATGCGATCTC
>CAYPJN010000073.1:0-902 GCA_964411055.1 uncultured Lentisphaerales bacterium
CGAGGCCACGGTGGAGAAGGTCGAAAAGATCGCCGAGATCATGAAGTTCGGCGTGATGATGACCCCGGCCCTCGTGGTGGATGGCGTGGTAAAGAGCGCCGGGAAGGTTTTGGGGGCGGACGAAATTGCAAAGATTATAGGATGAGAGTCTCTCGCCAAGACGCAAAGAACGCAAAGCTATAAGTTCCTTTCATTTTGCGGTCTTGGCGGTTTTGCGAGGATAAACAACTCAGGAGCATAATGATGAACGAGAAGAATGCGTGTGCATGCGGTGCGGCCCCGAAACTGATTTTTGCGTGTTCAGGGGCGGCGGACGTCGGCGCGATTGCCGACCAGGCGGCGCGGAAACTGACGAAGGACGGCGCAGGCAGGATGTTCTGCCTCGCGGGCGTTGGCGGGCGGGTGTCGGGCATCATGGCGACCACCGAAGCGGCCGCCAAAATCCTGGCCATCGACGGCTGTCCGCTGAACTGCGCTAAGCACTGCCTCGAGCAAGCGGGGTTCACGAAGTACGATCACCTGCAACTGGCGGATCTGGGTATGGAGAAGGGCAAGACGCCGCCGACTCCCGAGACCATTGCGAAGGCGGCGGCGGCGGGTGCCGCAAAGCTGGAGTGCTGAGCGACGGAAAGTGCGAGACAAATGAACAACGACAGCGGGAAGAACAATGACGCCCCCCGTAGCTGCTGTGGAGACGGGAGTTGTTGCAGCGGGCCGGGTAAGTGGATCTGGATTGCGCTGGCCGTGGCGGTAGTCGGCGTGCTGATCGCCAAGAACGCGGGCAAGAAACCCACGGCTGCTTCACCTGCGGTGAGTGAACCGCCTGCGGCGGTGGAGGCAAGCGCCGCACCGATGGCAACTGCAGGATCCGCCACGCACAGCAAACGGCTGCCGCGCCTCGT
>CAYPJN010000073.1:955-9145 GCA_964411055.1 uncultured Lentisphaerales bacterium
CTGCAAGATGATGGCCCCGATCTTGGAGGACTTGAAGAAAACCTACGCCGGGAAAATGGAAGTCGTGTTCATCGACGTGTGGCAAAACGCGGACGCGGGTAAGAAGTATGGAATCAACGTCATCCCGACCCAGATATTCTACGATGCCGCAGGGAGAGAGCTATTCAGACACGAGGGATTCTTCGGCAAGGACGACATACTCGCGAAGTGGAAGGAACTGGGGGTGGCCCTTTGATGGAGCAACTTTTCACGGCACTCTCGCGGGCCGTTGAAGGCTCGGCAGGTCTGGCGTTGAGCGCCGCCTTCGTATGGGGCGTACTCAGCATCCTTCTAAGCCCCTGCCACTTGGCGAGCATCCCGCTGATCGTGGGATTCATTGACCAGCAGGGACGGATCACGACATGCCGCGCCTTCCGGATCTCCCTGCTCTTCTCGGTGGGCATCCTGATCACCATCGGGGTAATCGGTGCTGTCACGGCGGCGGCAGGTCGGATGCTGGGGGACGTCGGCCGCTGGGGAAACTACGGCGTCGCCGTCATTTTCTTCGTCGTCGGCTTGTACCTGCTGGATGCGATCCGGATCCCGATGCCGGGAGCCGCGCAGCCTGGCATGAAGCGCAAGGGCATGCTGGCGGCCTTCATCCTGGGGCTGGTGTTCGGCGTGGCGCTTGGGCCCTGCACGTTCGCCTACATGGCTCCGATGCTGGCCGTGACCTTCAAGCTCGCTGCCACGAACCTGCCCTATGGGATGCTGCTGCTTGCCATCTATGGTGTCGGTCACTGCGCGGTCATTGTCCTCGCTGGTACGTTCACAGAGGTGGTGCAGCACTACCTGAACTGGAACGAGAGATCCAAGGGCGCGGTGATCCTCAAGAAGGTCTGCGGCGTGCTCGTCTTACTCGGCGGACTCTACCTCATCTACACGGCGCGATAGCCCTGCTTTATCCCGTGGGTCCTTTCGCTTTATAATCTGGCCATTGACCGATCCGGGAAAAGTGAAGATGGAAAAGAATCGCGTGACGATCTGGAACGAATATCTGCACGAGAAGCAGGACGGCCCCGAAGGAGACTGGATACGCCAATTCTATCCCGCCGGCCTGGAGCCGTTCGCCACCGAGAACCCGCTGCGGCAGATCGAGACATGCGCCCTGCACCGGGCGTGCTGAGCAATGTCCGGGCACGCTGCAAAACGGGAGGCCAGTCCGCCCCAACGGCATTACGGTCGATTTTATTGGCCGCTGGCGCTCTCCGGGTATGCCCTGCTGCTGGAACACCAGATCCAGAACGGCGTGCTGGCCCAGTATCCCCGCGCCGAGCTCGAACTGTCGACCTTCGCGCTGGCCAGCAGCAGTTTCCAACTCGTCAATGCCCTGCTGGTCTTCATCCCGCAGATGGTAGCGGTCATGGCACGAACGGAGGCCGATCAGCGCCTGTGCGCCCGCTTCGCCAAATGGGCCGGCCTGCTGCTCTCGCTGCCCCTGCTGTTCATGGCCTTCATGCCGGCCGGCAACCGGCTGCTCGCCTGGTGGATGAACATCTCCGGCGAACAGTTGCCGGCGGTCACGCGCTACCTGCAATGGCTGGCCCCCCTGGTGCTTATCAACGCCTACCGGCTCTACTGCACCGGGGTGCTGGTGCTGGCGGAGCGTACCCGCGTGGTTACCGCCCTCAACGGCGTACACCTCGGCGTGCTTACCGCCGTGCTGCTGTCCGGGTTCCAAGCCGGCTGGGACGCATTGAGCACGCTGGCGGTGGCCACCGTGGCGGCCAACGTGCTGCTCGCGGCGCTGAGTCACGTCATGGCACGGAGGACGCGCATCCATCTGCATGCGGCGGGGGTGGCGCCCACCGCCTCGATGCGCGGGCTGCTGGTCTTCTTCTGGCCGCTGGCCGCCACGAGCATGATGTTCGCGATGACCCGGCCGGTCCTGTACGCCTACGTCAACCTGACCGCCGGCGCGGTCGCGACGGTCGCGGCGCTGCGCGTCGCGTTCGATTTCTGCGGCATGTTCCAGAACCCGATCAACCAGTTCCGGCATGTCTACGCTACCTTCGGCGCCGAGGATCCGAAAGGCGTGGCGCGGTTCATGTTCCGCGTGACGGCCGGCTACCTGGCGGTCATGGCTCTGGTTGTGTTCACGCCGATGAGCCGCCTGTTCTTCGGACGGCTGATGGGGCTGGACGGCGAGGTGCTGCGGCTGACCCTGCGGGCGGTCCGGGTTCTGCTGCTCCTGCCGTTGCTGATCATGGTGCGGAACCTGTACCACGGCCGGATGATGGTCCGGCGCAAGACCATGGGCATGGCCGTCGCGGCGGTGCTGCGCGTCGGCGCGATCGCGCTGGCCGCCAAGGGTCTGCTGTCTCTCGGCTGGCTGAATGCATCGAGCGGCGCCGCCGTGCTGGCTGCCGGTTTCCTGGCCGAGGCCCTGGCGGTGCGCTACACGGTGCGCCTGTCGCGGCACCCTTGACGCGCAGGGCGCCGGTCTGGCCATTCCAGACTGCATATCGATGCGCTGTATTTTGACAGTGACAATCTGCTCCTGACCTGGCGTGGCGTTGAAGATGCCTGTCAATATCTTGAGGCGTGCACCAATCAGAAGGGGTGTGATTCATAATAGTTGATGGTTAGGCGTCTGGGAGGCGGGAGCGGAAGCGGGCGTTGAGCGCGCAGATGGCTGCGGCGAGTTCGACGCAGGCGTGAAGGTATTCACAGGCGTGGTAGAAGTCGTTGGTGAAGATGGCCGTGTTGCCCGGAAAGGCGTCGCGGACGATGTTGGCGATTCATTCGGCGCCGTCGCGCCTGCTTTTTTTGCGGCCAGCGCAAGCCTGGCGGCCAGCGCCCCGTAGCGGGCATCAACGCCTTGAATCGGATGCCGTTTTTGAGCAGACGCTCGATTGCCGATGGCCTCCGCATCGGCTTCGCGTGTTTACGGGGATTTTGAATGGAGCCAACGATCCGAATCGAACGGACGACCTGCTCATTACGAGTGAGCTGCTCTACCTGCTGAGCTACGTTGGCCCAGGATGCGCTTTACCGCGATACTATAGCCAACTCGCTCCGTGTCCGTCAAGCCCGCGCCCGAAAGCCGACAGCCCGAGCCCGCGCCGACAACCTTTCCGTCCTCCGCGCTTTCTGATAAATTACCCGCGTCATGTTGTGCCAGCTCAGCGTCAGGAACTTGGCGATCGTCGAGAAGGCGAGCGTCGGCTTCGCGCCGGGACTGAATGTCGTCACGGGCGAGACCGGCTCGGGCAAGTCCGTCCTCATCGGCGCCCTCAGCCTGCTGCTGGGCGAGCGCGCCGACAAGGGCGCGATCCGCAGTGGCGCCGCCGAAGCGACAGTCGAGGCGCGTTTCGAGCTGGTCGACCCGCGCGCGGTCGACGCCTGTCTGGAGGCGGTCGGGCTGCCGCCCTGCGAGGCCGGCCAGCTCATCGTCCGCCGCACGCTCTCCGCCACCGGGGCGGGACGCTGCTGGCTCAACGACGGCGCCACGACGCTGCAGACGCTCCGCGCCGTCGGCGAGCCGCTCGTGGACATGCACGGGCCCTACGACCACCAGTCGCTCCTCTCCCCCGACTTCCAGCTCGAACTCCTCGACGCCTTCGGCCACTGCGACGCCCCGCGCGCCGCCTACCGCGAGGCATACGAGACTTGGCGCGAACGGCTGCGGGAACGCGAGCTGCTCGCCGGCGACAGCGCCGACACCGCGGCGGAGATCGACCGTCTAAGCTATGACGTCGACGAGATCGCCCAGGCCGCGCTGACCGACGACGACGAGGAGCCCCTCGTCGCGCGCCACGCCGAGGCCGCCAACGCCGAGGCGATCCTGGCCCTCGGCCAGACGGTCGGCGAGGCCCTCGACGGCGCCGACAACTCGGCCTTCGACGCCCTGACCGCCGCGCAACAGCGGCTCGCCGAACTCGCGCGGCTGCTGCCGGAGGCCGGCGCCTGGCTAGCCGAGGCGCGCTCGGCCGCGCTGCAGGTGCAGGAGCTGGGCCGCACGATCAACGACCGCCTCCAGAAGATCGAGCCCGACCCTGGACTGCTCGAGCAGCTCGAGGCGCGCATGGGCGTCGTCCAGAAGCTCAAGCGCAAGCACGGTCCCAGCGTCGCGGACGTGCTGCATAACCTCGCGCGCCACAAGGCGCGCCTCGAGGCGCTGCAGTCGCGCGGCGAGCGCCTGGCCGCGCTCGACGGCGAGATCGACTTCGCCCGCGCGCTCGTGCAGCGCCTCGCCGGGGCGCTCACGGGCGACCGCCAGGCGGCGGCCGGCAAGCTCGCCAAGGCCATCACGCGCGAGCTGCGCGGCCTCGGCTTCGCCAAGGCGGCCTTCGCCGTGGACCTCGCGCCCCGCGAGCCGGCACCGCACGGATGCGACACCGTCACCTTCCGCTTTGCGCCGAATCCCGGCGAACCCGCCAGCGCCCTGCGCGAGATCGCCTCCAGCGGCGAGATCGCGCGCGTCATGCTGGCCGTCAAGTCGGTGCTGGCGGAGCACGACCGGATTCCCGTGCTGGTCTTCGACGAGATCGACGCCAATATCGGCGGCGAGATCGGGCGCGCCGTCGGCCGCAAGCTGCGCGCGCTCGCCGCGCGGCGGCAGGTCGTCTGCATCACGCACCTGCCGCAGGTGGCGGCCTACGGGCACGCCCACTTCGCCGTGGCCAAGCGTCTCCAGGGCGGACGCACCTGCGCCGAGATCGCGCGCATCGCCGACGCGGAGGCGCGCGCGTCCGAGCTCGCCCGCATGCTGGGCGGCGCCGACCTGACCCCTCTCTCCCTGGAGCATGCCCGCGGGATGCTGCAGACCTGCCAGCAGGAGATCCCCGCGAAATGAAGATCCTCGTCACCGGCTGCAACGGACAACTGGGGCGCGACTGCCAGACCGTCCTCGGCGCCTGGCATTCGCTCGCCTGTCTCGACCTGCCCGATATCGACATCGCGGATCCCGCGTCGGTGCGCGCCGCGATGGAGCGCTTCGCGCCCGAGGCCGTCGTCAACTGCGCGGCCTACACGCGGGTCGACGACGCCGAGAAGCACCCGGAGCTCTGCCACCGGGTCAATGCGCTTGGGCCCGCGCACCTCGCGCAGGCCTGCGCCGAGCGCCAGGCGCGCCTGATCCACATCTCCACCGACTACGTTTTCGACGGCCTGCGCGCGCCGGGCGAGGTCTACACCGAGGACGACGAGCCGCGCCCGCTGGGCGTCTACGGCGAGACCAAACTGGCCGGCGAAGGGTCGGTCCTGGCCTATGCGCGCGGCACGGTGCTGCGCACGGCGTGGCTCTATGGCGCCACGGGGCCCAACTTCCTCCTGACCATGCTGCGGCTCGCGCAACGCCAGCCGCCGCAGCCGATCCGCGTCGTCAACGACCAGCACGGCACGCCCACTTGGTCGGGACGGCTCGCGCGGCAGATCGCGCGCCTGCTGGAGGTGGATGCACCCGGGCTCTATCATGCGACCTCGCAGGGCGCCTGCACCTGGTACGAACTGGCGCGGCGCTTCCTGGAGGCGATGGGCTGCGACGCCGAGGTCGTGCCGATCACGACCGCCGAGTACCCCACACCCGCGCGCCGCCCCGCCAACGCCGTCCTCGAAAACCGCAACCTCAAGCGCGCCGGCCTCGACGTGATGATCCCCTGGGAAGAGGATCTGGACGCCTTTGTCGCGCAGAACCGCTCAACCTGGCTCCGGAGAGTGCAATCATGACCGCTTTCAAGAACCTCCTCGTCACCGGTGGCTGCGGCTTCATCGGCGCCAACTTCATCCGCTACCTCTTCGAGGAAGCCGGCTTCCAGGGGCGCGTGGTCAACGTCGACCTCCTGACCTACGCCGGCAATCCCGAGAGCCTCGCGGACCTCGCCGCGCGGGCGGGCGACCGCTACCGCTTCGTGCAGGCCGACATCGGCGACCGCGAGGCGATGGCCGGGGTGCTGGACCGTCACGACGTCGACGCCATCTGCCACTTCGCGGCGGAATCGCACGTCGACCGCTCGATCGTCCGGCCCGACGACTTCATCCGCACCAACATCGTCGGCACCTACACGCTGCTGCAGCTCGCGCGCGAGCGCAAGGAGCGGATCGTCCGCTTCCATCATGTCAGCACCGACGAGGTGTTCGGCAGCCTGGGCGCGTCGGGCGCCTTCAGCGAGACGACGCCCTACAGCCCCAACAGCCCCTACTCGGCCTCCAAGGCCGCCTCCGACCATCTCGTGCGCGCCTACCACGAGACCTACGGCCTGCCCGTGACGGTCACCAACTGCTCGAACAACTACGGCCCCTACCAGTTTCCCGAGAAGCTCGTGCCGCTGATGATCCTCAACGCCCTCGAGGGCAAGCCGCTGCCGGTCTACGGCGACGGGCTCAACGTCCGCGACTGGCTATACGTCACGGATCACTGCGCGGCGATCTGGACGGTGATGAACCGGGGCACGGCGGGACGCGTCTACTGCGTCGGCGGGCGCTGCGAGAAGCCCAACATCGAGGTGGTCCACCGCATCTGCGACGGCGTCGACCGCCTGGCGCCGCCCCTGGCGGACGGACGGCCGCGCCGCGCGCTGATCACCTACGTCAAGGACCGGCCCGGCCACGACCGCCGCTACGCGATCGACTGCACGCGCCTCGAGCGGGAACTCGGCTGGCGCCCGGTGGAAACCTTCGAGAGCGGCTTCGAGAAGACCATCCGCTGGTACCTCGACCACCGCGCCTGGGTCGACCGGGTGCGCAGCGGCGCCTACCGGCAGTGGATCGACCAGAACTACGCGCGGCGGTAGCCGCCCGTGGCGGCAGGGTTCAGGGGCCAGCCGCAACTGGCGTCCGGCGGCAGGGTTCAGGGTGGGGCGGCACGAAAGCGACGGTGTCCCGCCTAGCCGCCGCGTGGGAGGAGGAGCGGAGGAGTGGGTGGACGCGGAGGTCCACCCGTATGTTGGGGACAATAAATCGCTATCGCTATCGAAATCGCTATCGCTATCGAAATCGCTATCGCTATCGCTATCGGAATCGAAACGAATGGCACTCGGACACGAGAGATTGGACGTCCATCGCCTGGCGAGCGCTTACGTTGTTGGCAAGGCGCTGGACGCAGCCGAGAGCCAGAATCGAAAGATCGAACTCGACCGGATGGCGGCGATGCTCAGTCGGCTGGGCGGAAGAGGATACCAGGTGCGGGAATCGGAAGAAGCCTACACTGCGGGAGAGGAGGAATATGAAGCATGTGGTGGTATTCGGTTTGGTACTGGTGCTTGTGCAGAGCCTGATCAGCGCCCCCGTTGCCTTTGTGAGCAAGGACGGCAACGATGCCAACGGCGGAACCAGTTGGGCGGATGCCAAGGCAACGATTCCGGCGGCGCTGAACATTGCCGACGCCGGCGGCGAGGTTCGCGTTTCCAACTGCATCATCCGCGACAACACCGCCAACAAAGTCTCTCCGGTCTACGTGACGGGCGGACTCCTCATTGACTCCGTCATGACCAACAATCTCGCTAATGCTGGCTATAACAACGGCATCGCGGGGCTACATATCACGGGCGGCACCGTGCGCCACTGCCGCATCGTGAAGAACACGACAAACGAAAGGAGTTCCAACACGGCCGGCGTCCAGCAGGAGGGCGGCACGGTCGCCGACAGCCTGATCTCCGGCAACAGCGGCCCCAGCATGGCCGAGTATAGCGGAAACGCGGCGGCCGGCGTGCGCATGTCCGGCGGCCTGATGGAGCGCTGCTCGATCCTCTGCAACACGAATACCTACACCAGCTACAATCCCGCGGGCGGAATCTATGTGCTCGGCAGCGGCACCGTTCGCAACTGCCTGATCGCCGGCAACCGGGCACGGCGTTCAACCAGGGCTACACGGCCTCCTGGGGTCCGGGCGACTCGGATCTCGCCGGCGCACCGCGCATCAGCGGCAAGATCTGCGACATCGGCGCCTACGAGTATCAGTTCCGGGGTTCCACGTTGATGATCCGTTGATGCGGGGATCCGCTGGCGGCCCGAACGGGAACCCATGCCACCTAGTTCGGGATGATCGGTTAGCCACAGGGGTGGGCGGCGGGCGCATGGAGAAGCGGGCGCGATAGGCGGTCGTTGTTTTTCATTCCCGGGCCTGAAGGCCCTCGCAAACTTCCGGCTAAAGGGATTGTTGATTTATTGGCAGTCCTTGAATCTGGAACTCAGGAAAACAGGAAAATGCAC
>CAYPJN010000074.1:0-9099 GCA_964411055.1 uncultured Lentisphaerales bacterium
GGCCACGTCGCTGGAGGTGGGGTAGCCGTCGGGCAGCGTCAGCAGCGTGCCGTTGCGCCCATCGCGCGCGATGCGGTCCATGGCCGGTGTCGCGGCCGCCTGCAGGGGGGTGCGGTTGCCGAGTGCGGCGATCGGTTCGTCGGCCATCCCGTCGCCGAGGAAAAGTATCGTCTTGTGTACGCTCATGTGCGGAAAGTCTCGCAAACCCCGCCCCCGGCTGTCAATCGGCGGTTTTGCATTGCCTTGGGGACGGGTTTCCGGAATCATGTGCGCGTGATTGAGTTCCAGAATGTCAGCATCAACTACGGCACGCAGGACGTGCTCAGCGGCATCGACCTCCGGATCAACGCCGGCGAGCGCATCGGCATCGTCGGCCCCAACGGCGCCGGCAAGAGCACGCTCTTCCAACTGATTCTCGGGACCCGGCTGCCCGACGCCGGCCGCGTCACCCTCCAGGGCTCGCCCGCGATCGGTTTCGTGCGCCAGCATCCCGAGCCGGCTCACGAGCAGGAGACGCTCCTCGAATACTCCCTGCGGGGTGTGCCCCGTCTGCACGATCTTGAGGTGCGCCTCCGCCAGTGCGAAGCCGCCGTGGCCGCCGCCGGCGACGACGAGGAGCGCGCCCGGCGGCTGCGCGAGCTCGGCGGGATCCAAACCGAGTTCGAGCACCTCGGCGGCTACGATCTGGAGACGCGTGTGAAGGCCGCCCTCGGCGGGCTCGGTTTCGCGACGGAAGCCTTCGCCCGTCCCTTCCAGACATTCAGCGGCGGTTGGCGCATGCGCGCCGAGCTGGCCCGCATCCTGGCCGCGATGCCCGAGCTGCTGCTGCTCGACGAGCCTTCCAACTACCTCGACCTCCCGGCAGTCGAGTGGCTGCAGCGATTCCTGCGCGGCTACGAGGGCACGCTGCTGATCATCTCGCACGACCGCTACCTCCTGCGCTCGCTCGCCCGGCTGACCGTCGAGGTCGACGCCGGCCAGGTCACCCGCTATGCCGGCGACCTCGACTACTACCTCCGCGAGCGCGAGGGGCGGCTGGCCACCCTTCTGGCCGCCAAGGCCAACCAGGACCGCCGGCGCGAGCAGCTCGAACGCTTCATCGACCGCTTCCGGGCCTCGGCCGCCAAGGCCTCGCTGGCGCAGAGCCGCGTCAAGATGATCGAGAAGATGGAGGAGATTCGCATCCCGAAACGCCTTCAGAGCGCCGGCCGGGTGCGTCTCGCTCCCGCTCCGCATTGCGGCGCCGAGGTCATGCGGCTCGAGCAGGTCTCGTTCTCCTACGATGGACGCACCCCCGTGATCTGCGATCTCGACCTGCGCATCAACCGCGGCGACCGGATCGCCATCGTCGGCTACAACGGCATGGGCAAGACCACCCTCTTGCGCCTCCTGGCCGGCGCGCGCGAGCCGACGTCCGGTACCCGCGTCCTGGGGCACAAGGTGATCCCGGGCTACCAGTCCCAGGAGTTCGCGGAGACGATCCCGCCCGAGATCACGGTCATCGGCTGCGCCAAGCGCGCCGCCCCCGCGGCGCCGGAACGCGACCTGCGCAACCTGCTCGGGGCCTTCGGCTTCGGCGCCGAGGACATCGACAAACCGGCCGGCGTGCTGAGCGGCGGCGAGCGCATCCGCCTCGCCTTCCTGCAGCTCTTCCTGTCGCGTCCGAACTTCCTGCTGCTCGACGAGCCGACCACCCATCTGGACATGGAGGGGCGCGAGACGCTGGAGCAGGCCCTCAAGACTTTCGGCGGCACGCTCTGCCTCGTCAGCCACGACGTGGAGTTCGTGCGCGCCATCGCCACCTCGATCATCGAAATCAACCCCCGCGGCGTGCGCCGCTTTCCCGGCACCTACGACGAGTACCGAGACTGGCTGGCGCGCGAGGAACGGCGCCAGTCTCAGGCCGGCCCAACGACGCCGGCGGCGGAAGCGCCGGCCGACGCGGCCCAGGCGGCGGCGCCGGGCGGAGCGGGTGCCGGCGGTAGCTCCCGGGAGCTGCGGCGCGCGCGCGCCCAGATCCGCGAGCGGCTGATGCCGCGCATCGCGCCGCTGCGCCGGCGTGTCGAGCGGGCCGAGCAGCGCATCGCCGAACTCGAGGCCGAGGAGCGCGAGGTGAACGCCGCGCTGGCCTCCGGCGCGCCCGGGACCGACTACGCCGCCCAGGGCTCGCGGCTGCGGGCCCTCCAGCACGAGCTGCACAAGACGGCCCTGGAGTGGGAGCGCGACGCCACGGCGCTCGAGGAACTGAACCGCGAGCTGGCCGAGGCCCAGGAGCGGATCTAGCGCAGGACGCGCGGCTAGCGGATGGCCAGATCCGTCTCGGTCAGACCGAGACGGGCTACCAGCGGCTGGAGTTCGGGCAGGCGGTCGAGCGTCTGCAGGTCGTGCGCGTCCGTGCCGAAGGTGAAGCGGCAGCCGGCCGCCTTAGCCAGGGTCAGCAGGCGGACCGGCGTCTCCAGGCTGAATGTGGGCTCCGGGCCGGGCTTTGGCAGGAAGTTGATCGTGATCTCCAGTGCCACGCGGTTCTCGGCCGCCACGCCGAGGGCGTCGGTCAGCTCGGCGTCCGACAGGCTGCCGAGGATGGCGTCGAGGCGCGCGGTGTCGCCGATCGGCAGGAATGGATGCGCGATCGACGTGGCCAGGCCCGAACGCACGCCGGAGACGAAGAACGCCACGAGATGCGCCGCGACGGCCCGCGGCGACGTGTCCGCCGGCTGCTCGACAAAGCCCTTCATGTGGAAGTGGCTGCAGGAGAGCAGGACGTGGTCCAGGCATGCCGCGAAGTCGGGTGTGATGCTAAACTGCCCGGGCGCGCGCATGTCGGCCTCGCAGCCCACCGAGACGCGCACCGGCGACGGGCTCAGCGCGGCGAGGTCATTGCGCAGCCGCCGGATCTGCGTCGCATCCTGCGGGCGGTACCACGCCGAGGGCGGCACGGACGCGTTCGTCCAGATGTGATCCGAAAATCCGACGGTCCGCAGGCCGCGAGCCGCTGCTGCCGACAAGATGTTGGCAACGGTCATCCGATCCTTGTCGCGGCAGCAGGACGACAGGTAGGTGTGCACATGCAGGTCGTGCGCGATGTTCATGGATGTTCGTCTCCTTCGGTCATCGGGCCACCGGCCCCGCGGTAGCCGCGGCTTTCGCCACGCTCGGAGGGGCTGACCCAGAAAGCATACAACTCGCCGCGGTCCAGCCTGAAGTGGAAGCGGACGGGGCGGCCCGCCAGGGCGGCCAGCGTGTCGGCGCCCTGCCAGCGGACTTCGGCCGCGGTCGCGTTGCCCATGAAGGCCTGGCATCGGGAATGTGTGAAGGGCTCGATGGGATGGTTCTCGCGGTCCCGGCATTCGACGGAGAGCCGCGCCCCCGCCGTCTGCGCGTTGACGAAGAGATGGCGGCCGGTGAACGTCAGCGGGCGCGTCAGCAGGTCGGCGCCCGCGAAGCGCGCCTGCATGGCCACGAAGCCGTCGCGCCGCAGCTTCGCCAGGCCGACGGCACCGTTGCCGTACATCCCGCTTACCTGCCAGGGTTCGCCCGGGCAGGTGGGTTCGCCGGCGTAGGCCGAGTAGTAGAACCATAGTTCGTCGCCGACCACCAGGCAGACGCCGCCGGTCGACTCGACGTAGCCGAATTCCCAGGAGCCGGGCTCGCGGCGGGCGCCGATGAAGGGCCGGCGGTCGGGGCGGTGCCAGTGGAAGCCGTCGCGGCTCGTGGCCAGCACCAGTTCCGTGAGCTTGGGCTCGGCACGCGCCTCGCCGATCTGGTTGGGCGGCCCCCTGAGTATCTGGAAGAACCCGACCATCAGGCTCTCGTAGGCCACGGCATCGAGGTTGTAGAGCTGGGCGCGGGCGTCGCCACACACGTCCATCGTGTCGGCGCCGGTCCAGAAGGGAGGCTCGCCCGGCTGCCACTGCCCCGAGCGCACGAAGTCAGCATCCTCCCAGTATAGGCGCGCGCGGCCGCGCGGATGGATCCAGGTGCGGATGCTCTGCACCCAGCGCTTGCGGAATGGATTGTAGAAGCAGGTGCTGCGGTCATCCATGTCGGCCGTCTCGCCGGCCCGCGTCCAGTGCACGCCATCGCCCGAGGTGAAGAGGTGGGCGGGGACGAAGTACCGATCCTGACGGTTGCCTTCGCGGACGAGCAGCTTGTAGCGCTGCGAGGGGTCGGACGTCTCCTCGTCGATCCAGGCCGTGCCAGAGTCGGGATGGATCGTGCGCGGAAGAACGAGGTTGGTGCCCGGCACGACGTCGAGCAACGGCCGCGTCCAGTGCAGGCCGTCGGTGCTGGTGGCATAGGCCATCGCGCCGAGATAACCCGCCATGTACCACATCTTGAATTGTCGGTCGCGCGCGTCGTACCAGACGCCGCCGCACTTGGGAATGGCGGTGGGCGGGTAGGATGCATCGCACTCGGCCGGCGATTGCGGGAAGAAGACGGGATTGCCCGGGTGCTTGACGGGACGGCAGAAGTGGCGCGCGAACTGCGTCTCCTCGACCAGGAAGTCGTCCACCAGGAGCTGCCGGCCGATGTCGATGGGGATGACCTCGGGCGGATGATCGAGATACGGCACACGCATCGGTTGCGTGTCGAGCGGCGACTCGGTCCGCGGCGGCCATGCCGCCGGCAGCACGATGCCGTTGTAGAGCGTCTCCATGCCGGCCGATCATGCCCGAAACTCCGCGCCACGTCAATCGCCGGTTGATAATCGGCTAGCCACGGCTAGCCACAGGGGGGGCGCGGGGGGCGCATGCCGAGTGGGCGGGACGCGGATGGGCCTTTTGACTACGCGAATGGACGCAAATGCGCGCGAATGAAGGCGGGGACGCCGTCGCCCCGCCGATGGGCCCGTCTGCACCGTCAGGCCCGCGGAGCAGGCTGCTAGAGAAAGCGCGCGCGGAGGGCGCATGGAGGAGCGGGCGGGAGATTCAACGCAAAGGTGCAGTGTGCGTGAGTGTGTGGGGATGCGGAGCCCGCTGTTGTCAGTAATGGTATTCGGGAACGGGCATGTCGTCCGTCACGTTCCCGTCCCGGTCGATGGAGAACGCGTCGATCCGGGTTCCGTCGGGGCCGAGCGTCTGGAGGATAAGCTTGTCCGGCGTGACGTCCATGATCACGAGCGTGGCGTCGAGCCCGCCGCAGGTCGGTCCGTCGTTCGAGACCATGGCGTAATTGAACGCCTCGCCGGAGACGGCGCGCGCCTGCTTGCCGTCGTAGTTGTACGGGAAGACCTTGCACGCGGGGCTGCGCGGATCGACGCGCATGTAGCGGTGCTCGTGGCCGGCCAGCATCAGGTGGATGCGGCACTGCGGGTCGGCGCGGTTGATGAGATCCATGAAGTATTTCCGCATCATCTGCTGGCTGGCCCCGTCGCTCTGTCCGTGGGTGGCGATGTGGGTGATGACTACCCGGAAGGCGGCGCTTTTGAAAGCGTCCGACGGCAGAATCCTGGTGAGCAGCCATTCGCGCTGATCCTGAAACACCTGCTCGGCGTGGCTGAAGAGATCTCCGGCGCTGCAGTTGCCGGAATCGAGTACGATGTAGAAGACCCCGCCGTGGAGGAAGGCGTAGTACGTCTTGCCCTCGCGCGTGCGCAGCCAGCTCATCCATTCGTTTGAATACCTGCCGCTCCACTCGTGGTTGCCGCGGACGAAGACGCACGGAATCTCCTTGGCGTGGTGTTCCACGGCGCAGTCGATGAAATCGGAGAAGAGGCCGAGCCCGCCGTCCTCGTGGAATCCATCCCACAGGTTGTCGCCGCCGTAGACCACGAAGTCGGCTTTGCGGACCTCCCCAAGGCGCAGTAAATTGGCCTGGATGTCGGTATGCGCGTGCTGGTCGGACAGAAAGAGCACGCGGTACGCGTCCTTGCGCGGCGTGAATGTCCGGAAGGTGTAGAGCCCCTCGCCGTGGACGCGCCGCGTCCGGTCTGGGTCGTACGCCACCGGCCGGTATTCGTAGGTGCAACCGGGATCGAGATTCCCGATGTCGACAATGTGGACGGAGCTGTTGACCTGGATCTGGTGCCCGGCCGTCTGCCAGACAGTCCGGAAGTCGGTATCGCCGGCCTTGCGGATGTCAATCCCGGCACCCAGGGGGACGCTGGTGCGCCAGCCGATCGAGACGGCGCGGGTGTCTGCGTTGAACAGGTAGGGGCCGTTGACGATGCGCGTGCCTTCGTCCGCATCGAGTGTCGATGTGCCGAACGGGCTTTGGGTGAAGTTGAAGATCGTGTCGCCGTGATCGCGGCGGAAGACCAGGTACTCATAGGCGGTTGCGGGCTTGAGGCCCTGCACACACACCCAGTGATCCAGGTTGTCGCCGTAGATCTCGCCGGCGTCGTTCACCATCCAGCACGTCCGGAACGCCTCGGTGCCAGCTTCCCGGATCAGGATGCCGCCCGTCGTCTTGACCGAGGTTTGCCAGATGACCCACAAGCTGGTTTCCGTGCGCCGGACGACATAGGGACCCTCGGTCAGCGCCGGAGCGGGCGCCTCTGCCCTGTCCATCATCGGACTCCCGGGGCGATAGACAATGACATTGGGATTCGCCATCGTGGTTTGCTTGTCATAGGTGGTCCGGATCGGGATTCAAGACGCGTCCAACTTCGTCCAGCGTTCCGCTGAGTGTCGTTGGGCCGCCATTATAGCGCGCTTCGATGGGCCTTCGCCACCGTTTGTTGGCAGGGCCGGCATTGGGGCGTGCTGGAACTATTGTTTCCCGCGGGCAAGAACATGCTCATGGCGGAACCTAGAGCCCCATGGCCCACTTTGTCGCCGCTGACAGGAGGATGGCGAGCCCGAAGCTCGAGAGCGCCCCGATCAGATCGTACTCGGCCAGCCTGCGATCAGCGGTGTCCCTGGAACGCAGGATGGCCTTGGCCACGGCCAGGAAGCCGACGCCATCCCAATAGCCGCACAGGACGGAGGCGAAGATGAGCGCGCGTTCGAGCTGCCCGATGATCCTGGCGCCGCTCTCCAGGCCTCCCGCGTCGAGATTGTTATCTGCCTGCATCGCCTTCGAGACCTTATCCAGGAGGAAGCGCGAGCCCTGCACCGTGGCGACGAATCCACCAAAGCCCGTGATCGCCGCATACCAGCACCCGCCAAAACCATCCACCACCCCGGAGGCGCGCAACAGCGCGGCGGAACCGATCAGCGCCGCGACATGCCCCGCCTGGTCCGCCACGAAACTGGATGCTGTATCAGGACGCCGCACGCGGATGGCATCGATCGCCACATGGGAGAGCAGGACGAGGGCCGGCAGTTGCCACAGGCCCCATGCCTGCACGGCAGCGTACACGGCAACCGCGTGGATGGCGCCGTGCAACAGCAGGTGGCCGGCCTGGCGCTTGTTCCGCACCAGCCAGCCGGGTTGCAGCAGGAAGTCCGCTACCATGTGCGCGGCGATCAATATCGCGACCAGTCGTTCCATTGGACACACCCCTCCGCCTGCGCTCGTGGCTCAACGGCCTGCCGGCCATCGGGACGGGCCACATTCCGCCGCCGATCCTGTAAGCTTTTCCCAAGCCTCTTGGCGCATGCCTACCGCAGGCCGCGCAGCGCCGCATCGAAGCCGGGGTAGGAAGTCGCGACGCAGTCCGTGTCGCGCACGGTTACCGGCGCCGCCGCACGCAGGGCGAGCATCGCTCCCGACATGGCGATGCGGTGGTCGCCGGCCGACTCGATGACGCCGCCGCGGATCGCGGCGCCGCCCTGGATGGCCATGCCGTCGGGGAAGACATCGACCTCAACCCCGACGGCCCGCAGCATCCGCGCCACCGTCTCGATGCGGTCCGACTCCTTGACGCGCAGCTCCGCCGCGTCGCGGATGCGGGTCACGCCCGCCGCCGCCGCGGCGGCCACCGCCAGGACGGGCAGTTCGTCGATCAGGTTGGCGATCCGCGCCCCGCCGATCTCCACCCCGCGGAGCTCCGACCCGCGTACCGTAACATCGCCCTGCGGCTCCCACTCCGCCTCGCGGAGCGGCGAGAAGGCGATTGCGGCGCCCATCTCCCGCAGGACATCGAGGTAGGCCGTGCGCGTCGGATTGAGTCCGACATCGCGCACCGTGAGGACGGCGCCGGGGGTGGCGGCGGCGGCGGCCAGCCAGAAGGCGGCCGAGGAGGGGTCGCCCGGAATGCGCCATTCGCGGGCGGGCAGGTCGGGCGCCCGGCCGTCGCTGCCCTGCAGCGTCGCCTGCAGTCCCTCGCGGGCGATCGGCAGCCCTAGGACGCGGAAAAGTCGCTCGGTGTGGTCGCGCGAGTGCGCCGGCTCGCGGATGCGCGTTGTGCCGCGCGCGCGCAGGCCGGCCAGCAGCAGGGCCGACTTGACCTGGGCCGAGGCCACCGGCGAGTCGTAGTCGATGCCCGCGAGGGTGCCGCCGCGGATGCGCAGGGGCGCGCGTTCCCCGGGCCCCTCCGCGACGGCGTCGGCCCCCATCTGCCGCAGCGGCTCCAGGATGCGCCGCATCGGCCGCGACTGCAGCGAGGCGTCGCCGAAGAGGCGCACCGTGACGGGGAACCCGGACGCCAGCCCCGCCAAAAGGCGCGTCAGCGTCCCTGAGTTGCCCATGTCGAGATCACCGGACGGGGTCTGCAGCGTTCCCCCCGTGCCCTCGATCTCCACCTCCGTGCCGTGGCGGCGGACGCCCGCGCCCAGCGCTGCCATGGCGTCGAGCGCGTGCAGGCAGTCCTGGCTGTCGAGGAACCCGTGCAGCCGCGAACGGCCGCGGGAGAGCGCGCACATCAGCGCCAGCCGGTGCGAGAGGCTTTTGTCGCCCGGCACGCGCAGCGTGCCGCGCAGAACGGGCAGGGGGTGGATGGTCCAATCCATGGTTGGCCTATACCAGTTCGAGGTAGCTGCCGAGGTAGCGGAAGCGCGCCAGCTCGACGTCAAGCTCGGACATGAGCTGCATGAAGGCCGGCGCGTAGACCGGCGCGTCGACCTCGACGTAGAACATGAAGTCGAACGTGGAGCTGGGGATGGGGCGGCTCTCGAGCTTGACCATGTTGATGCCCAGCGCGTAGAAGCGCACCAGCACGCGGTAGAGGGCGCCCGGGCGGTTGGGCAGTTCCATCAGCATGCTGGTGCGGTTCGC
>CAYPJN010000075.1:0-9060 GCA_964411055.1 uncultured Lentisphaerales bacterium
CGGCTCGACTTCGAGCCGAGCGCCATCGCCTTCGACGCCCAGTTCGACCGCTGATAACTTGACTGCGCGAGCCCGCGCCCTTGCCGGAACCGAGCCTGATTCGCCAAGGCCACGCTGGACAATCCGCTTTCACGGCACCGGCAGCCGGTTACTGCGCGCGCACCGCAACGACCATTGTCAAGGCAGCCATGACCGACGCCGTCCGGTTCCCAGTTGTCATGCCCTTAGTGAGCTTCATGGCGACTCTCCCACGCCAGCGCTCATGGTTCCAGTGAAGCCGCGCATGGCGCATCCACCGTTCGAAGCAGCGCCAGTCGTGCTCGGGACTGACTCCGGGCGCCACCGGCGGATAGGCGAAACCCTGCCGCACCATGCGATCGCGGTCTCCGCCGGTGGCCTGCCAGCGGCGCACCCAGGCGACAATTGACTCCAGATGCTGCATGGCCTCGCGGTCGACGCCGTCTTTCCATCCTATCTCCAGCGGATTCAGCGCGAGACCGCGCAGTTCGAGCAGGAAAACGTCGCGCCGCGAGACCATGGACGGCTCGTCCATGTGCATGATTTGCAGGGTCTGCATCCTCATCCTGTGCTTCCTTTCCGCGTCGGCGGCCGCGGCCCCATGCCGCCCGCCATCTTCAGGAAGCAACAACCGTCGCGTTTTTCCAGGCCTTCCGGAAAAATGCAGAAGACTGACGCTTTCGCCCTCGCCGCGTACAATCCCGGGGAGAAGAACGCTCAACGCTGAACCCTAAACGTTTAACGCTGAAGTGTTCACGCTTGCATCACGCCGCCGGGCAGGAGTCCCTGCGCCTGGTACTCGTGCAGCTTGCGGTGCAGTGTGCGGCGGCTGATGCCGAGTTCCAGGGCCGCCCGCGTGCGGTTGCCGCCCTGCTTCTCCAGAACCGCGAGGATCTTGCGGCGCTCCGCCTCGGCCAGGGAGCCCTCGGCCAGCGATGCGCCGCCGCGCGACTGACCGGACGCGCCACGAACTGCCTCGCGGATGTTCGGGGGCACGTCGCGCGCCGTCAGGCGGTCGCCATGCGCCAGCACGACCATCTTCTCAATCGTGTTGCGCAGCTCGCGGACGTTGCCGGGCCAGCCGTAGGCGCTCAGGAGGTTGACCGCCTCGGCGGTCAGGCCGAGAACCGGCTTGCCGTTCTTCTCGCTGAACTCCCTGAGGAAGTGGTCGCAGAGGGCGGGGATGTCGCTGCTGCGTTCGGCGAGCGGCGGCAGATGGATGTTGATGACGTCGAGCCGGTAGAGCAAATCTTCGCGGAACCGCCCCTCCTGCACCCGCTGGCGCAGGTCGCGGTTGGTGGCGGCAATCAGGCGGATGTCGGCGGTGATCGTCTCCGTGCCGCCGACGCGTTCGAAGACCCGCTCTTCGAGCACCCGCAGCAGCTTGACCTGGATGGCGTTGTCGATCTCGCCGATCTCGTCGAGGAACAGAGTGCCCCCGACGGCCATCTCGAAGCGCCCCTTGCGGCGCGCGTCGGCGCCGGTGAAGGCCCCCTTCTCGTGGCCGAAGAGCTCGCTCTCCAGCAGGCTGGACGAGAGGGCGGCGCAGTGAACGGCAACGAAGGGCCCGCGCGCGCGCGTGCTGAGGCGGTGGATGGCGTGGGCCACGAGCTCCTTGCCCGTGCCGCTGGCGCCGGTGATCAGGATCGTCGCCTGCGTCGGGGCGGCCTGGCGTATGGTGTCGAAGACCGGTTGCATCGCCTGCGCGTTGCCGACGAGGTTCTCGAAGCCGTACTTGCTGTCGAGCTGCAGTTCGAGGTCGCGGTTTTTCCGTTCCATGTCGCGCGAGCGCAGCGCCCGCGCGATGAGCATGTCCAGGTGGTCGAGGTTGACGGGCTTGGTCAGGAAGTCGAAGGCGCCCTGCTTCATGGCCTCGACCGCCGTCTCGACGCTGCCGTAGGCCGTCAGCAGTATGCAGACGACCTCCGGGTGGTGCGCCTGCACGCGGCGCAGCAGCTCGAGGCCGTCGGTGCCCGGCATGCGCAGGTCGGTGAGCATGACGTCGACTTCGCCGTCGTCCAGCGCCGCGAAGGCGCGGGTCGCGTCCTCGGCGAGGCGCACGTCGTACCGGGCGCGCAGGGCGCGCTGCAGTCCCTCGCGGGTGTTCTTGTCGTCGTCCACGATCAGGACGACGGAGCGGCGGTCGGAGGGTGCGGGCATGTCACGGGTTCTCCAGCGGTTCGGCGCGCAGCTCGGCGGGCGGCTCTTGCGGCGCCCGGATCTTGCGGATGCGGCGTTCGGCGAGCGGCAGCAGGATCCGGAAGCGGGTGCCGGAATGCGGCTTGCTGGAGACCTCGATCTGGCCGCCGTGCTCCTGCACGATGCGCTGCACGATCATCAGTCCCAGCCCGTGTCCCGCCGCCTTGGTGGTGTGGTAGGGCTCGAAGATGCGGTTGAAGTCTTCCGGGGCAATGCCGGTGCCGCTGTCGAGGAAGTCGAGCGCCATGTAGGCGTCGCCGACCGAGAAGGAGATCGCCATGGTGCCGCCGTCGGGCATGGCATCGAGGGCGTTCTTGATCAGGTTGAAGTAGACCTGCTTGATCTGCGCCGGATCGATGGGGATCGGGGGCAGTCCCTCGGCGTTGGCGATGGCGACCTCGATGCGCCGGTTCTCGATGTCGGAACGCATGAGGTCGAGCGTCTCGCGCAGGAGGGCGCCGGCGTCGGCCAGCACGAGCTGCGGCTTGGCGGGGCGCAGGGCGCGCAGGAACTGGGTGATGATGGCGTCGAGGCGGCCGACCTCGCTGCGGGCGATCTGGACGAGCTCCGACAGCGGCGCGCGCTGGGCCTGCGGCAGCGGGGCGATCTCGCGCGCCAGCAGCTCGAGGTGGATGTTAAGCGCGTTGAGCGGATTGCCGATCTCGTGGGCCACGCCCGCCGCGAGCAGCTTGATGGCCTTGAGCCGCTCGCCCTCGACCATCGAGGCCTCCTGCTGGCGGTCGCGGGTGATGTCGCGCAGGATGATCAGCACCCCCTGCCCCTTGCCGTCATCGTCGGGCAGCGGCACGGCGTAGACGCTCAGGAAGCGGCGCTCGGGGTAGGTCACCTCGATTTCGCGGCTCAGCAGGTGCGACCAGGCGGCGTCGTCGCCGGGCTCGGCGAGGTGCTCCCAGTCGAGGTCGTGCAGGTAGCGGCCCATCGCGTGGCCGCGGAGCTTCTCCGCTTCGAAGCCCAGCAGGCGTTCGGCCGCGCGGTTGCCGTAGCTGAGGCGTCCCTCGGCGTCGAGCACCATGACGCCCTCCTGGATCGACTGGAAGACGGTCTCGAGCAGGCCGCGCTCCCGCGCCATGCGCAGCATGTGCGTTTGGAGGCTCTCGGGATCGATCTTGTCGATGCGCGAGACCAGTCGGTCGAAGAATCCCGGCATGTCAGTCCACCGCTTCCGGCCGGCGCCGGTACGGCGTCGGCCGCCCCTGCCACGGGCACGCGCGGCGATCCACCCGAAACGCGCCGCGCCCGGCCGTCTCAATTTGCGCCTTGAAATACACGATGAAAGAGTCTAAAACTATCCGCGTTGGAATTCAAAGCTTTTTAACCAAGGATGCCCATGAGCACGGATGCCCAGAACGCGCAGCCCCCGTCCGAAGGGGGAATGGCGGATAAGCTGCCCGAGGAACTGCTGCCGGTCTACGACTGGTACCGCACGCAGGGCCGGCAGATGGTCATGGCCGCCGCCGCGCTGCTGCTGGTGGCGCTGGGCGTCATCGCCTACCTGCGCCACCGCGCCAACCAGGCCGACCTGGCCTCGGCCGCGCTCATGACGACCGAGAGCGTGGAGGGACTGGAGAACCTGGACCGCCAGTACGGCGGCACCCGCGCCGGGCCCCTGATCCGCCTGCGGCTGGCCGAGGCCTATTACAACGCCGGCAACCACGCCGCCGCGCGCGGGATCTACGAGAAGTTCCTGAAAAGCGACGGACGGCACAAGCTGATTGGCACGGCCCGCTTGGGCCTGGCCGCCACGCTGGAAGCGGAGCAGTCGTTCGAGGAGGCCGGCGCGGCCTTCGAGACCTTCGCACGGGAGAATCCCGGCCACTACCTCTATCCGCTGGCCGTCATGGGCCAGGCGCGCTGCCTGGCTGCGCGCAAGGAGAAGGCCGCGGCGCGCGACCTGCTGGACCGGCTGATCGTCGCTCGCGCCGGCACGCCTTGGGAGGCGATGGCGCGCGACCTGCAGAAGGTTGTCGACCGCTTCGAGGGTTTCAAGGCCCGCTCGATCTTCGACCAGATGGATGCGGCCGCCAGGAAACTGCCGTCCGGGGAGCCGTCCGCGGCCGGCAGCCTGCTGGACGCCCTGCCCGACACGCCCGCGGCCACCAACGCCACGCCCGTCTCCGCACCCAACGCCGCCACCAACGACGCCGCGCCGACAACCGCGGCCGGGTAACCAGTCGCCGCGGCACCCGCGCAACTGGTACGCCGCATCCGGCGCGCCGGCCGCCTGTTGCCGGCCGCGCCACCGGAAAACACCATGGCCATGCAACGACAGACGCCAGTGATGACCACCTACAAGCTGGTGCTGCCGGAACACCTCAACCAGTACGGCTTCCTCTTCGGCGGCAACCTCCTCAAATGGATCGACGAGGCCGGCTGGATGGCGGCCAGCCTCGACTTCCCGGGACACAGTTTCGTAACCGTCGGACTCGACCGCGTCGAGTTCCGCAAGGGCGCGAGCGGGGGCAACGTGCTGCGCTTCGACGTCACGCGCGAACGGACGGGACAGACATCGGTCACGTACTCCGTCGCCGTCACGCGCCGCCGCCTCGAGACCGGCGACGACGAAGACATCTTCGCCACCCACATCACATTTGTCCGCGTCGATGAGCACGGATGCAAGCAGCCGATGCTGGATCCGTGAGACCGCCGATCCGGGCTTGCTGTCCCGCCGTGTCAGGCAGAATCATCAACCCCATTGCGCCGCAGGCGCTCCTGGACAAAACCGGCCTCGACCGGCTTCTTGACCAGGCTGGCGTGCGGCGCGGCGAGACCGTCGCCGCGCTCCAGGCCATCCAAAACGCGTTCCATTACCTGCCGACGCCGATGCTCGACGCGCTGGCCGCACACTGGCAGGTGCCGCCCGCCGACATCACCTCGGTCGCGACCTTCTACGGCCAGTTTCGCCTCGCGCCGGCCGGACGCCACACGATCCGCGTCTGCATCGGCACCGCCTGCCACGTCAAGGGCGCGGAGGCGCTGGCAGAGGCGTTCCGCGGCCATCTCCGCGTGCCGGAATCGTCGTCCACGGATCCCGATGGCCTCTTCACCGTCGAGAAAGTCGCCTGCCTCGGCTGCTGCATGCTGGCGCCCGCCGTCCAGATCGACGATGTGATCTACGGTCCTGTCGCCCGCGGCGACATCCCCGCCGTCCTGCGCGATTTCCTCGCTTCGGCGGCCCCAGCGGCGGCCGCGCCTCTACCACGCGCCGCCTCGCCGGCGGACGTCGGCGAGATCCGGCTCTGCACCTGCGCGAGCTGCCTGGCGGCGCAATCCGGGACGCTGCGTGCCGCGATCGCCGCGCGGCTGCGCGGCTGGCGCCTGCCCGTCCACCTGCGCGACGTCGGCTGCACCGGCGCCTCGCACCAGGCGCCGCTGCTTGAACTTGCGACGCCGCAGGGCCTCTTCCGCTATGGCCGCGTGCGCCCGCGCGACGTGGACGCCATCCTCGCGCGGCACTTCCGCGACCATGCGACCGCCGGGCGGCGTCTCCTCGATGCCGCACGAAACCTGCTCGACCGCCTCGTCGACGCCGCGCCCGACGAGCCCCCCGTCCGCTTCCCCGCCTCCGTCCGCGACCAGCCCGACGCGGGTTTCTGGACCTGCCAGACGCGGCTGGCGACCGAACACGCGGGCGCGCTCGACCCGCTCGATCTCAGCCAGTACCAGCAGCACGGCGGGTTCGCCGCCTACCAGGCTTGTTTGGACGCCGGCAATCCCGAGGCACGGCGCGAAGCGGTCATCGCGGCGCTGGACGCGGCCGGACTGCGCGGCCGCGGCGGCGCCGGCTACCCCGCGGCGGAGAAGTGGAGGCACGTGCGCGGTCAGGCGGCACTCCGCGGTCTCCTCCCCTTTGTCGTCTGCAACGGCGACGAGGGCGATCCGGGCGCCTTCATGGACCGCATGCTGCTCGAGTCGTTCCCGCTGCGCGTGATCGAGGGTTTGGCGCTCGCCGCATGGTGCGTAGGGGCCGCCGAGGGCTTTTTCTTCATCCGCCATGAGTACCCCGTGGCCGTCGCGCGCATCCGCGAGGCCATACGGCGCTGCGAGGAGCAGGGCCTGCTGCAGGCGGCGCCGGCCCCGGCCGAGACGTCCGCCGCATGGCGTCCCTGTCTGCGGGTCATCGAGGGCGCCGGAGCCTTCGTGTGCGGCGAGGAGACGGCGCTGCTGGCAGCCCTCGAGGGACGGCGCGGCATTCCCAGCCGCCGCCCGCCCTATCCGGCCGAGGCGGGACTCCACGGACACCCGACGCTGATCAACAACGTCGAGACGCTGGCCCTCATCCCATGGATTCTCAACCACGGCGCCGCGGCCTTCCGCGCCCTCGGCACGCCGGCGAGCCCGGGCACCAAGACCTTTGCCCTGGCCGGGCGCGTGGCGCGCGGCGGCCTGGTCGAGGTGCCCATGGGCATAACGCTCGGCGACATCGTCATGCAGGCCGGCGGCGGCATCCCCGGCGGACACGCCTTCAAGGCGGTGCAGGTCGGAGGCCCATCGGGCGGCTGCATCCCCGCCGCCCTGGCGGACACACCGGTGGACTACGAGGCGCTCGTCTCGGCCGGCGCGATGATGGGCTCGGGCGGCATGGTCGTCCTGGACGACCGCGACTGCATGGTCGACATGGCCCGCTATTTCCTGCAGTTCACGCAGCGCGAATCGTGCGGCCGCTGCACACCGTGCCGCGTCGGCACGCGCCGCATGCTGCAGATCCTCGACCGCCTCTGCGAGGGCCGCGCGCGGCCCGACGACCTGCGCGAACTCGGCGCCCTGGCCGCCACCGTGGCCGGCGGCAGCCAATGCGGACTCGGCCGCACGGCTCCAAACCCGGTGCTGACCGCGCGACGCTATTTTCCGGAGGAGTTCGAGGCCCACCTCAAGGGCGTCTGCCCGGCGCACAAATGCCGCGCCCTCATCCGATACACGGTCACCGAGGAGTGCATCGGCTGCACGCGTTGCGCCCAGCAGTGTCCTGTCGAGGCCATCCCCTTCACGCCCCACGCGCGCGCCAGCATCGATCCCGAGCGCTGCACCCGCTGCGGCGGCTGCCGTCAGGTCTGCCCCGCCAACGCCATCGCCGTGACCTCGCCATGAGCCACCGCATGCAGGCCGACATCGCCATCGTCGCCGTCAACGCGCGCCATAGCCACTGCGCCCATGCCGGCCGGAGCCTGCTCGCCAATCTCGGTCCACTTTCGCAGCGAGCCGTCCTGCTGGAGTTCGACCTTGATACCCAGCCGATGCAGATCGTGAGCCGCCTGATGGAGACGGAGCCCCGCGTGGCCGGATTCTCCGTCTACCTGTGGAACACGCGCCTGGTGCGCGACAGCCTCGCGCTGCTGCACCGCGTCGCCCCGCGGATCGCCGTCGTGCTCGGCGGCCCGGAAATCGTCCCCGGCGGCGCGGCGGAATGGGACGGCCTGGCGGACGCGCTCGTGTGCGGCGAGGGCGAGACGGCATTCCGGAACTGGTGCGCGCAGGCGCTCGGACGGGCGGAAACGGAGGAGGGCCGCCGCAAGCCCGAGATCATCGTCAACCACGAGGGCGAAGATCTCGCGGCGCTCACCCTGGCCGACGCGCGGTACAGCGACTACGACATGCAACGACGGGTGGTCTACGTGGAGTCGGCGCGGGGCTGCCCGCACCACTGCCTCTACTGCACCTCGTGCGGCACACACTGGCGGCGCTTCCCATCCGGCCGCCTCTGCGCCTCGCTTCAATCCCTCCTGAAACGCGGACTCCGCGACTTCCGCTTCCTCGACCGCACCTTCAACGCCGACGATACCCATGCCGCCGCGGTGCTCGATTTCTTCCTGCAGCAGGATACCGACGGCCTGAAGCTTCACCTCGAACTAACGCCATCGCGAATGGGGAAGAAGTTGCTGCAGCGCCTGGCGGCCTTTCCGGCGGGCGTCCTCCATATCGAGGTCGGCGTTCAGACGCTCAACGCCGCGGTTGCCCGCGCGATCGGCCGCGCCGAGAGCCGCGACGAAGTCAGCGACACCCTCCACGCACTGCTCGCCGGAACCCGTGCCGTCATCCATGCCGACCTGATCTTCGGCCTGCCCGGCGAGGATGAAGCCTCCTTTGCTTCCGGCTTCGACTGCCTGGCGCGCATGGGCATCCCCGAGATCCAGGTCAACCGCCTCAAGGGACTGCCGGGCACGCCCCTGCTGCGGCTTCCCGCGCTGACGGGCGCGTTCAGTCCCCTGCCCCCCTACGAGGTCTTGCGTACCGACTGCCTCGGCTTCGCGGACCTGACGCGCATGCAGCGCCTGGCGCACGCCTGGGACCGGCTGCACAACCGCGGGCACTTCAGCCAGATGCTGCCCCTGCTCTGGCGCGACGCCGGCCGGTCGCCCTACGCCGCCGTCGGCGAACTGGCGGAGGACGTCTACCGGCGCGAGGGACGCGTGCATGCCCTGGGACGCGCGGAGTGGGCCGCGGCCCTGAAAGCCGCGCTGGACCGTGCCGGAGTGGTGTCAGTGGGAGAGGCATGAAGGGAGATGGCATCGCGATGAAACAGCAGTACGATGTGGTTTCGGCGGCATCGGCTGGGAGCTATTCTGCAGGGTGTACGCCGAATCGGGACAGCGTTGAGAGTTAAGCGTTCAGCGTTGCGCGTTATCCGACGATTGCAGCGACGATTACGGTTGGCGGGGAACAGTGGCGCGGATCGTTCCGGCCTGCTATGTGCTGGTGCGTGATGGCCGTCCGGGACGTCCGGCCCCACTCCCGCCTCCGCGCTCCAGTACGCGGCTCCCCGGGGACAGTTGGGGACAATAAATCGCTATCGAAATCGCTATCGCTATCGAAATCGCTATCGCTATC
>CAYPJN010000076.1:0-8971 GCA_964411055.1 uncultured Lentisphaerales bacterium
GTATCGTTCTTCGACCTCGATCCGGCCGGCATCCAGTTCGTCTTCAACCTGAACTTCCTCGGCACGCTGCTGCCGACACAGGTCTTCACGCGGGGCATGGCGACAGGCCATGGCGGTGTCGTAATCAACATCTCGTCGATGAACGCCTTCAAGCCGCTGACCAAGATCCCCGCCTACAGCGCGGCCAAGGCGGCCGTCAGCAACTTCACCCAGTGGTTGGCAGTGCATCTGGCGCCGGTCCACATCCGTGTTAACGCCATCGCCCCGGGATTCTTCCTGACCGATCAGAACCGCACGCTACTGACGAACGCCGACGGCGCGCTGACCGCGCGCGGCAAGACCATCCAGGCGCATACGCCGATGGGCAAGTTCGGCGATCCCGCGGATCTCGTCGGCGCGCTCCTCTGGCTGGTCTCGAACCAGGGCGCCGGTTTCGTAACCGGCACCGTGATACCCATCGACGGCGGATTCTCCGCCTTCAGCGGCGTCTGACATGACGGCGCGGTTGACTATACATGTTACACACGGGCAGGAATGATGCACCGGACGTCGAGTTGAGCAAAATCACCTGCCGCACCGGCGCCGTATGACGACGACGGCCGTCGTTACAATACCGCGTCCATGCAGGCACCTTTTATGAACGCGCCCGAAGGACGCAACCCCGGCCCAGGAAAGGTGAAATGCGAATGAGCTGGAACCGTAGGCTCATCGGTGCGCTGGCGCAGGTTGCGCTGGCGGCGACCCTACTCTTCCCGTCCTCCAATCCGGCGCAGATCGAGCAACTCACAGAGGTGCGCCGACGGGCAGATCTGGCCGCTTTGGACGGACTTATTCGCAGTCTGCCGGAGGGCGAGCAAGCCGCGCACCTGAAGCGCGTGCGGCATGACGCCGGCAAGTCCGCGGAAACGGAGGCGGCGGCCGTCCTGGCGTCGCGCATCGCCGCCGATCTTGCGGGCGGTGCCGCGAACGCGGCGTTCGCGCATTACGCGGTGCCCGCTATGAGCGATGTGCAGCGCCTGCCGGACGTCTATCCGGCCGACGGACGCGCGGGCGGCACGGTGCGCATAATTGCCGCCCGGGGGGAGTACGAGCCCGGCGCGTTCCTAGTTTATCCCTTCTCCGATCTAGGCAAGGTCGCCTTCACCCTCGCGCCTTTCAGGACGTACGACGGCCGCACATTCCCGGCTGAGAACCTCGACCTCAAGCTGGTCAAGGCCTGGTACCAGAACGGCAACGGCTGGTACAGCTACTTCGGCGACACCGGCTTCAAGCTCGTCCCGGAACTGCTCGTGAACGACGAGGAAATTATCCGCGCCGATCCAGCGGCGCAAGCCAACTACGCGCGGCTCAAGGATCACGACGGCACGGTTCACGAACAGTGGATCAATCCCCCGCGCAAGATGGACCGGCGCCACTTCGACCACTATCGCCAAGTCGACAACTTCATGCCGATGAAGGAAACGTTCCGCGACGCGGAAACTCTGCAGCCGGTAGCGCTGCATGAGGGATCAATCAAGAGCTTCTTCCTGACGGCCCATGTCACAACAAACGTACCCCCCGGGACATATCAGGGAGCCGTGAGGTTGGCCGCGGCCGACGGCAAGAGTCTCGGCGACATTCCGGTCGCCTTGACCGTGCTGCCTTTCGAACTCCCGTCGCCCAAGACATACTTCGATCCCGGCAAGGATTTCTTGGTCAGCTCGTACAGCTACATCACGCTCGGTTTCATCATGGAGCAGAACGGCGGTGATTCGACGCTGGCCAGGAGGCAGATGGAGGCCATCCTCCGCGACCAGGTGGCGCACAATCATAACATCCACTGGATGTACTGGGTCGGCTTCAACGGCAAACGGGCCGAGATCGACTGGACGCTCGACGCGATGAAGAGGGCGGGCATGCGCACGGACATTGTGCTGGTGGGCAACATTGCGCCGCGCGGTTCGAACGCCGAGAAGCGGGCGCACGCCAGGAGCGCGGCCCGGTGGTTCGATGACAAGCTTGGCCACCACAATGTCTACATTGGTTTCGGAGACGAGCCCAACGCCGCCTGGTGCGTGGAGGCCCGTCCCACCTTCGATATCTACCAAAAGGAGGGCTTCAAGTTCATCATCGCCGGCGGTGAGCAGGTCTTCCACAAGGTCGGCTATCTCTACGACTGGCACAACAGTCCCCAGGACGCGGCGGTCGACACGACTCCGAAACTGTGGAACCAGCTTCACCACGCGCATGTCGCGAATTACGCGCAACAGCATGTCGGCGTCGAGAACCCAGCCTATAACCGCCGCCAGTATGGCATGGCCTCATACCTTTCGGGATACAGCGCGGTCTGCAACTACGCGCACCACCTGGGCCCGTACAACGACGACCGCACCGGATATCGTCCGATGGTCTTCGCCTACGGCATCCACGGCGGCGTGCTTGACACGCTACAGTGGGAGGGTTTCCGCGAGGGGATCGACGACATCCGCTACGCCACGCTACTGATGCGCCTGGCGGACGATGCCACACGCTCCCCCGAGGTCGGCGTACAACAGGAGGGACGGCTGGCGATGCAGTATTTCGCCGGACTGCCCAGGGAATCGGCCAATCTCGACACCTGCCGTCTGGAGATGATCGACCGCATATTGCACCTGAGGAAGCTCCTGGGGCACGCACGCGCGGATGAAGGAGAAACACCATGAACCGGCAACTTGCGCTGCTGGCGGCATCGCTGCTTGCTACACACGTCGCCCGGATGGTATCGCGCGCGGATAGTCCGCTCTCGATGGCCGACCTGCCGGGACTTCCGACCAACCTGCTGCCGCAGGCCACGATCTTCATCGGCACCAACGCGCCGCACGCAAACCGCATCAGCGCGGCCGGCGCCATCGCCACGTACTACGCTGACAAGGGCGACTTCGCAACGCCGGAGGCCTTCTACAAGAAGTGCTACCAGTGGCCGCGTCTGGACGCCTTCAACACTCCCGCCATCGCCAGGGCAATCGTCCAGCTCCACTACCTGCAGGGCGATTTTGATGGCGCCATGGCGACGCTTGATGAGGTCTTCAAGCACCATGATTACCCGCAACTGCGCGAGAACATGGTCGGCAACACCGCCGCCGTCTACTGCCAGTT
The DNA here is from genome assembly GCA_964411055.1 of uncultured Lentisphaerales bacterium. Lineage (GTDB taxonomy): Bacteria > Verrucomicrobiota > Kiritimatiellia > RFP12 > JAAYLN01 > JAAYLN01. The sequence continues at coordinate 3,115 of CAYPJN010000076.1, forward strand.
CGGGCGTTACCGCGAGGCGATAGACTACTGCCTGACCAGCGGAAGAAAAGCCGCCGCGGCCAAAATCGCCGCATCGGGCGATTTTGGCGACGAAGCCCTCGCCGAACGGCTCTACACCGAGACGCTCCTGGACGATCAGGCACCGGCATATGATCGCCGCGAGGCCTACGCCTATCTCTTCGACAAGAACCGGGAGCTTGCCGACCGCTACCTAACCTTCTTCGCCGGTGACACGGCGCGCTCCACCAACGCCGCGATCGACTGCCTCGTGTCGCGGATCGACGCGGCGGGGACGACCTGCGCCTACTACGGCAATTTCAGGGAGGTGATCCACGCCTATGAAAGCGCGATGGGACTGATGCGCGCGGCGGGACGCAAACCGTCTTTCGCCATGGCCCAGTACACCGCCATGGCATACTGCGCCGAGGGAGATGTTGCATCGGCCGTACGGGCCTGCGAGGAGACACTGGCGCTCAACCCGGATCTCAGACCGGAGGAGCGCTACCAGCTCGGAATGACGGCCGGAGCGCTCAAGCTCTCCGGAAGGCAGCCGAACATGGTCGAGGCGCTTGCGGAGCTCGACGCGCGGCACGGTGCGGGGATCGACGGCAAGGAACGCGTGAACCGCATCCAGCGCGCCGGCTGCGCCGCTGTGCTTGGCCGTCGCGACGAGATCACGCGCGCGCTGGAAACTTACAGGAAGTCGCTCTACGTGCCTTCGCCGAAGCGGGACTGCGTCGTGCGCTTCAGCGAGCAACCCATAACAGGCATCGGCGATTGGGAGCGGCTCCCCCACCGTCCGGAGATCCAGTCGATGGACCGGGCCTACGGCGGAAGCATGACGTTCCTGCAGACGGACGTGTCGACGGGCGACCGCGGCGAGGGGATCAACACCACGCGGGGCGCAGCGTACAAGGAGCCGCCCACCATGCAGATTGCCTGCGACGCCTGGGGACTCCACTTCCGCTTCGAAGTGCGCGACGAGAAAGCCCGTGAGATCGAGGCGGGACTCGTCGGCGGAGGTTCGTACGAAGGCTACATCGCCCCGGGCTCGGACCAGCCCTATGTCTGCTATCTCATCGACCTCAACCAAGGGACGCTACAATTCTGGAACACATCCTACGATACGACCGGCCACCGCCGTATCACCGAGGCCGACACCGACGCCTACCGCACGGAGACGCGCCACACCGATTCAGGGATCATCACCATGTTGTCGCTATCATGGGACACGTATGCCGACCGCATTCCTTCGGACGGTGCAGTCTGGGATTTCGAGAACCTCCTCTGGGGCCGCCAGGGCAAGGCGGCCTGGAACGGCACCGAGTCGATCCACGGGCGCTCCACCTGGGGCCGGCTGGTCTTCGAGATGCCGGAGAAGGCCCGACGCGCCATTCTGCGCCGCCAGATATTCAGGGCGCTGGCCGAATACAAGCACGAGAAGGCGACCCGCAAGCGCGAGGGGCTGATCGACCACTGGCGCGACGAGGTGGTCGGCGATCCCGGCTTCCATGCGGCCTGCGTCGCTCCGCTCGTGGAGCGGCTCGACGGGTATGCGGCGCGCGTCAGGATCGACATGAGCGACGCGGACGTGGAGGAGATCGCGGAGAACGCCCTTGGGGTGTGGCACAACCTGCCCTTCGTGATCGATGCCTTGCGGCGCGACTACCTCGAGCGCAAGCTGACGGCATCGGCCCCGTGAACCGTTGGCGCTACCGGATCCCGATGTAGGTCCCGAAGAACGGCGTCTCGAAGGCGCCGATGTCCACGCGGATGCCGCATATGCGGCGCCGCCCGCTGATGTCGCGGCTGCGGATGTCGGCGGGATCCGTCATCCAGTCGAAGTTGAGCCCGGTGTTGCGACAGGACGATCCGGGCAGCGGCATATACTTCAGCGGGCCGTCAACGGCGAGTTTCGGGTTCAGGGATGTGTTGCCGGAACCGAAGGCGGGATCCGCGAGGGCGGCGCTACAACTGTTCGTGGCCGCGGTGAAAACGTCCGGTTTCCCGCCATTGCCCCACGAGACCGTGTTGATGGCGGTGACGTTGGTGCACCCACCGCATTTGGTCGCCCCGGAAGAGTTGCCCGTCACCGTGCAGTTCACGAGCAGCGAGTCCATGGCGCCGCCGATGTTGCGGCTGCCGTTGGCGGCGATCAGCGTGTTGTAGCAGATGGAGTTGCCGGCACCGGCGCAGCCCGCGACGCCGTTGCCGTTGTAATTGTTGGTGATCACGCAGTTGAAGGCGCGGACGAAATGAATGCCGCAGATGTTGCTGTTGGTGTTGTTGAAAATCGCGCAATCGCGGATCTCCGCGTACAAGCCGGTGTTCGTCGTTGCAGACCGGATCATGGCGGTAATGTTACCGTAGAAGCGGCATTTGTAAAAAATTGCATTGCCTGATTTTGTTCCGTATCCGTAATAGCCGGAACCGGTGTTGCCGGCGATCTCGCAATCAATAAAGTTGGTGATCGTGCTGCTGTTTTCCGTGTAGATCCCGTTGCCATTGTTGCATGCGATCACGCAGTTGCTCACGACGGTGCGCCCGCTGCAGCGCATCCCCGCCCCGAGAGTGCAGGTGTTGAATATGAAACGTGAAGAAAACGCCTTCACGCCCATGGCTCCGCCGGCATAGTCGCTGGCGGCGTTGTTCGAAACAATGCAATCGTGCAGCGTGCTGTCGTCGAAGGGCCCACCGCCGGAAATGCCGCCGCCGTATCCGGCGTAGTTGCCGCGGAACATGCAGTTGCTGAAAACGCCGACTCCGCGCACGCCGCCGCCGAAGGCTGAGTCGCCGGAGCCGGTGGCGGTGGCACCCTTCTCGAACACGAGACCTATGAAGGACGGCTTGTTGTTGCCCAGCGACAGGCAGCGTACCGCGTTGTCGCCGCGGGGTGTTTCGGGGCTGTGGAACCGCCCCCGGATGGTCGCGCCCGTCTCCCATCTGCCGGAGCGGCTGCGCACGGTGATCCTGGTTTCGGCGTAGATGCGGCTCCAGCCGGTCTTGTTGGTGGCGCCGGCGTCACACAGATAACCGTTCTCGACCCAAACCGTGTCGTCCGTCTTGGCGGAGTTGATCGCGTCCTGGAGGTTGGTGAAGACGTTGCTCTCGCCCTGCATGTGCCGGACGGCGTCGTCGGTCTCGTAGTAGTCCGCCGTCGTGACGTAGAGATCGGCCGCCATGGACGAAAAGCCGAATAGCGCGGAAAGAACCCTCACCGCAAACTGACGTTGCGTCTTCATGTTGTCCTGGTCGCGTTGTTCATATCACTTACGTCCCGCAAGCCCGGCGCCAACCGGCCTCGCAACAAGAAAAGATGCCTGCCGACGATTGAATCGTAAGGTGGCGTGCAGCGGAAGTCAAGGCGTACCGAAGGGTAATCGGTCAATCTACAGGGGTGAGGTGCGATCCACAATATTGGATGCGCACCCGTGGAGGGAGGGCAGCCTGGTGCTGTCGGGTGCTTGACATTTGCCGCCACCCCCCTACAATCGATCGCATTTTCTGTGTTATGGATTGGTTGCCCGAAAGGGTCTGTTGACCGTGAAACTCTGCATGATGAGCTGCTGCATGAGCGGCACGCCGCAGGAAGTCGCCGATACCGCGGTGCGCTGCGGCATGACCGGAATCGACTGGGTGCACACATGCAATCTACCCACCAAGGATTTGAGGAAGATATCGGCGGACGCGGGTCTGGAGGTCGTCTCGTTCACGACGCTCGACGAGCGCGTGACGCATCTCCGGGCGGACCGGCACGATGCCTGCCGCGAAATCCTCGACCTGGCATTTGCCGCCGGTGCGGGGGAAGTCATGCTGCCGCCGTTCGCGGCGGACGGCACGGGGGGCAAGGAGGAGGCGCTGGCCCGCTGGATCGAGTTCTACGCCCAAGCTGCCGATCTGGCGGCGAAGGCGGGGATCACCATCACTTTCGAGACCTCTCCCGCCATCGCCTGCCCAGTCTTCTTTCCAGAGGACGCGCTGCGGGTTCTGGACGCGGTTCCCGGCATCAGGATGGTGTTCGACCAGGGCAACATGGCGATCGCCGCCGACCCGCTCGCGGCGTTCGATCTGCTCAAGGACCGTGTCATCCGTTTCCATCTGAAGGATTACGCGTTCTCGCCGGAGCCGCGGGAAGGCTACACGTCGCGCCACGGAAAGCACTACCGGTACGAACTGATCGGGCGCGGCTCGCTGGACATCGCCGGCTTCTGGCGGCACGTTCCCGTACCGTGGTGCGATTTATACGCCACACCCGAAACCAACGACCCCACGGGTGCGATTCCCGACCACGAGGCGATCCGGCGCGTGTCCCGGGAACTTGTCCAATGGTGAAGGAGACTCGGATGGCAACGAAAATGCCCATGGAAATCGGCGTCCTGGGATTCCTCCGGAAAGACGCCAATTCGTTCAAGGTCATGGCGGATTACGGCGTAAAAACCTGCCAGTTGCAGAACTGGGACATGGATCTGCTGACGGAGGATCTGGCGGAAAAGGTACGGTGCGACTCCGAGGCGGCGGGCGTCCGCATCGCCGCCTTCTGGGCCGGCTATTCCGGCAAAGTCATCTGGAACAAGCTCTACGGTCCCTCCACCTGCGGGCTGGTGCCGGAGCATTTCCGCGAGCGCCGCGTGGCGGAGCTCAAGCGCGGCGCCGATTTCGCCAGGTGGATCGGAGCGCCCGCGATCATCACGCACTGCGGCTTCATCCCGGAAAACCCGCTTGATCCGCAATACGTCAAGGTTCTCAGCGCCATCTACGACGTGGCGGAACACTGCCAGAAACTCGGTCTCGGATTCTGGTTCGAGACCGGGCAGGAGACGCCGCTGACGCTGCTCCGCACCATCGAGGATGCCGGACTGACCAACATGGGCATCAACCTCGACACCGCCAATCTGATCCTGTACGGCCGCGGCAACCCCGTCGACCTGCTCGAGATCTGCGGCCAGTACGTCCGCAACCTGCATGTGAAGGACGCCGTCTATCCACGGAACGGCTACCAGAGTGGCGGCGAGGTCCCGGTCGGGGAAGGTGTGGTCGATTTCGATAGGATCATCCGCAAGCTCTACGCGATGAACTTCGACGGCGAGCTCATTATAGAGCGCGAGATATCCGGCCCGCGGCAGGCGGAAGACATCCTCAAGGCGCGCAAGTATATCGCCGGACTGTTGGAGGCGTGCCGGCCGCAGGCGCAGCGGGAATGAGCAGCAAAAGGCGTTCCGGGTACTTTCGATTCTATTCGCCGCCTGCTTCCGCGACCTCCTGCACTCCTCACCTGCTTCAGACTCAGCTCGCCTTCACTCACACCCAGGTTGGATGGGGACAGGTTGGATGGGGACAGGCAAACTGAGGTTAGGTTGAGGTTGGATGGGGACAGGCAAACTGAGGTTGGATGGGGACAGGCAAACTGTGACTAGTTTGGTCGGAGGTGTGGAAAAATGGGTGGGGTAACGCTTCTACAGTGCAGGCGGGGCCAGAACCACCCGCTGAAAGGAGCAACACGATGCGTCATGCCAGGCTCAAGCCCGCCAGCCAGGATACATGGCACCACAAAGACGGCAACCGGAACGCCCGGGCAGGCCGCAGAGGCGGCAAACGCCGCTCCCCTCTTCACGCTCTCCGCCCGTCGCCGTGTCCGGCACTGGGTCGACGGGCTCGTCATCGGATCGGAGCTCTTTGTCCGTGACACCCTGCGCCGTTGCCGCCCGGAGGCACCGGCCGACAAGCACCGCCTCGCCCATGCCACCGTCCCCGACGACCCGACGCTCCCCGCCCTCTGCTGCTGGCGGCGGCTGCGTGTCATGCTGGTAAGCGTCTCACGAGCCGCATCTTCTCCTTATCCGTGCGTTCGTTGATACTG
>CAYPJN010000077.1:0-8936 GCA_964411055.1 uncultured Lentisphaerales bacterium
GCCCGCTGGTTCGACCGCGCCAACGCGGTGCTGGACTTCGACCTGAAGCAGGTGTGCTTCGAGGGCCCGGTCGAGAGCCTGACGCGATCCAACCATTGCCAGCCGGCGATCTTCGTCACGAGCGTCGCCTGCTGGCAGGCGTTCCGCAAGCGCTATCCCGCGTGCGCCTTCACGGTGGCGGGGGGCCTGAGCCTTGGTGAATGGACCGCCCTGCATGTGGCCGGGGTGCTGGACTTCGAGACAACGGTCCGGATACTGGAGGCCCGCGGGCGGTTCATGCAGGAGGCCTGCAACGAGCGTCCCGGCGGGATGGTCAGCGTCATGGGGCTCGATCCGGAGAAGGTCCAGGCGGTCTGCACGGCCACCGGCGCCACCATGGCCAACCTGAACTCCGACTCCCAGATCGTCCTCTCGGGCACCCGCGAGGCGGTGGCGGCCGCCGAGCGTGTGGCCGTCGAGGCCGGCGGCAAGGCCGTTATCCTCAACGTTGCGGGCGCCTTCCACTCGCCCCTGATGGCGCCGGCGCGCGAGCGTCTGACGGCCCTGCTGCAGGATGTGGTCTTCGCCGCGCCCACCATGCCAGTGCTCTCCAATGTGACGGGCGCGCCGCACACGTCCGACGGCGCCGGCATCCGGGATGCCATGCTGCGGCAGGTTACCGAGCCCGTGCGCTGGATGAGCTGCGTCCGCGCGGCCGGCGCTCAGACCTTTATCGAGTTCGGCCCCGGCAAGGTGCTGTCGGGCCTGATCAAGCGCATCGACCGCCAGAATCTGGTGGCCAACGTGCAGGACACGACTTCGCTGGAAAGTGTGGCGGACATCGCCGGCGCCTAGCCGGGGATGACGCGTCGGCCACCGGATGAAGCCATTTGCCATGGGAAAGCTCACCGACAAGATCGCCATTGTCACCGGCGGCGGCAGCGGCATCGGACAGTCCATCGCCCTCGGGCTGGCGCGCGAGGGCTGCGACGTGGCCCTTTGCGGCCGCCGTCTGGAGCCGCTGCAGGAGACCGTAGGCCGCATCGAGGCGCTGGGACGCCGCGCGCTGGCGCGCTCCGTGGACGTGACGCGCGGCGCGCCGGTGCAGGAGTTTGTCGACGAGGTCGCCACGGCTTTCGGGCGCATCGACATCCTGGTCAACAACGCGGGCATCACGCGCGACAACCTCCTGATACGCATGACGGAGGAGCAGTGGGACGAGGTTTTGGCGACCAACCTGAAGGGCGCCTTCCTCTTCGGCAAGGCCGTCGCACGGCCCATGATGCGGCAGCGCGCGGGCAGCATCGTCCAGATCAGTTCGATTATTGGCTTGATTGGAAACGCCGGACAGTGTAATTATGCTGCTTCAAAGGCAGGCCTTATCGCCTTGACCCAGTCGATGGCGAAAGAGCTGGCATCCCGGAACATCCGCGTCAACGCGGTTGCCCCGGGATTCATCGTGTCACAGATGACGGACGCACTACCCGATGCGCTGCGATCGAAGATGCTGGGGGATATCCCCCTCGGCCGCTTCGGCGCAGGCGAGGATATTGCGAATGCTGTCGTGTTCCTGGCCAGTGAAGACGCGTCCTACGTGACGGGTCAGGTGCTGAGCGTGAACGGCGGCATGACGATGTGACAAGTGCCCGTACGGGCGGAGTAAAGGTCAACTACAACTCAGGAGCACATTATGGCAAGCAAGCTCGAAGAATGCGTCAGGGAAATCATCGTTGAGCGCCTGGGCGTCAATGCCGACCAGGTGACGCCCGAAGCCTCCTTCGTGAACGACCTCAGCGCCGACTCGCTCGACACCGTCGAGTTGATTATGGCGTTCGAGGAGGAGTTCGGCGCTGAGATTCCGGACGAGGACGCCGAGAAGCTGACCACGGTCGGAGCGGTACTAGAGTACCTCAAGAGCAAGGGTTTCGACAAGGAATAGTCGGACTGATGCCCCGGGAATAGCCGAAGAGGACGCTGGCGCGCCTCCTCGGCTATTTTCGTTTCAACCATCCCGTCCGGCGGGAAATGGGAGCAACAACATGCGCACACGACACATCGCGTCCATCATCGGTTCCTCCTGCCTGGCCGCGGCCGCCTGCATGGCGCCCGCACGCGCGCGTGGCGGGCTTGCTCCGGCCCTGGCGAAGGCCGGCACCGCAATCGCCTTCATGGGCGACTCGATCACGCAGCAGGGCGCCGGCCCCCTCGGCTATGTCACACTCGTGATGGAGGGGCTCGCCGCCAACAACATCCAGGCGAAGGCCATCAAGGCCGGCATCAGCGGCCACAAGTCCAACAACATGCTGGCGCGGCTCGATCGCGACGTGCTGCGCCACAAGCCGGCCCTGATGACCCTGAGCTGCGGCGTGAACGATGTCTGGCACGGCGCCAACGGCGTGCCCCTGCCCGCCTACCGGACCAACATCGCGGCCATCGTCGGACAGGCCCAGGCGGCCGGCATCGAGGTCGTCATCATGACCGCCACGATGATCCGCGAGGATCCCGACAACGAGGCCAACGCCAAGCTGGCGGACTACAACGCCTTCCTGCGCGAGCTGGCCGCGGAACGCAAGTGCCGTCTGGCGGATGTCAGCGAGGCCATGATCGCCAAGGTCCAGGCCTCCCGCGCGGCGGGCGTCAAGGGCAACACCCTCACGACCGACGGCGTCCACATGAATCCGCAGGGCAACCGCATGATGGCGGCCTGCCTCCTCCGGACACTGGGACTCGACGACGCCCAGCTCGCCCGCGCCACGGAAGCGTGGGACCGGCTCGCCGCCGCCGAGGCCGCCAACGCCGTGAAACGCGAGGCGGAGCGCAAGGCGAAGGAGGAGGCCCGCAAGGCCGCGGAGGCGGCGAACAAGGCTGCCCAGGCCGCGGAGGCCGCCGCGGCCGCCGAGAAGACCATGCAGGGAATGAAGGCGGCGGAATAGTCCGCAAGCCTTCGGATAGAACTTTCCATACCGCGAGGTTCACGTGACAAGACGCGTCGTAATCACAGGAATGGGTGCCATCTCCCCGCTCGGCTGCGACCTCGTGGCGGTCTGGGAACGGCTGGTCGCCGGCACACCGGGCATCGGCCTCATCGACCGGTTCGACACCGCCGACTACGCCGTTAAGATCGCCGGCCAGGTGCGCGACTTCGATGTCAACGCGTTCATTCCTCCCAAGGAGCAACGCCGTATCGACCGCTACAGTTGGTACGCGCTGGCGGCGGCCCGCCTGGCGGTGCAGAATTCCGGCATTGACTTCGCCAACGAGAACCCCGACCGCGGCGGCTGCGTGGTCTCATCGGGCATCGGCGGACTGGAGACGCTCTCCGAGCAGGCCCGCACCCTGATCGAGAAGGGTCCCAGGCGCATCTCGGCCTTCACCATCCCGTCCATGATCCCCAACATCAGCGCCGGGCTCATCGCCATCGAGCACCGCCTGCAAGGCCCCAACTTCGCGCCGGTCACGGCCTGCGCCAGCGGCCTCCACTCGATCGGCCTCGCCTCACGCGCCATCCGGTACGGTGAGAGCGACGTCATGGTCGCGGGCGGCGCCGAAGCCTGCATCGCCCCCCTAGCCGTCGCCGGCTTCTCCGCGATGCACGCGCTCAGCACGCGCAACGAGTCGCCCGCCACCGCCAGCCGGCCCTTCGACCGCGGGCGCGACGGGTTCGTCATGGCCGAGGGCGCCGGCATCGTCGTCCTCGAGAGCCTCGAGCACGCCCAGGCCCGCGGCGCGCGCATCTACGCCGAAGTCGCCGGATTCGGCATGACGGCCGACGCCTTCCACATGACCGCACCGCGCGACGACGGCGATGGCGCCCGCCGCGCCATGTGCCTCGCCATGGGCGATGCCGGCCTCAACCCTGCGGACATCGGATACATCAACGCCCACGGCACCAGCACCCCGCTGAACGACAAAACCGAGACGCTGGCCATCAAGGGCGCGCTCGGCGCCGAAAGCGCGCGGCAGGTGATGGTCTCCTCCACCAAGTCGATGACCGGCCACATGCTGGGCGCCGCCGGCGGGTTCGAGACGATCGTCTGCTCGCTGGCCCTCCACCACCAGACGATCCCGCCGACCATGAACTACGGGGAGCCCGATCCTGACTGCGACCTCGACTACGTCCCCAACACCGCCCGCGCAGCCACCCTCCGCGCATGCCTCAACAACTCCCTCGGATTCGGAGGCCACAACGCCTGCCTCGCGTTGAAGGCTTGGAAGTAGACCATGCAGTACGAAGCCCAATCCTACATCAACATCCGCATCCCGATGCGCGACGGCGTGGAACTCGCCGCCGACCTCTACCTGCCGGCCCGTTCGGTTGACACACCCCTTCCCACGATCCTGAGCCTCTCGCCCTACCTGGCGACCAGCACGCGGGACGGCGGTTCTCTGGCCTGGGTGCGGCGGGGGTTCGCCGGCCTGCGCGTCGACTGCCGCGGACGCGGCCAGTCCGGCGGCACGTTTGTCCCGTGGACGACGGACGTCGACGACGCGTGGGATCTGCTGGAGTGGATCAGCCGCCAGGCGTGGTCCAACGGACGCGTGGGCATGGTGGGCGGCTCCTACCCCGGCGCCACGCAGCTTGCCGCGCTATGCAGCGGCCACCCGGCGCTTGTAGCCGCGGCGCCCTCGGCCATCACCACCGATCCCTACGATCACTACTATACCGGCGGCGCGCAGGAACTCTCCTTCATGGTGTCGTGGCACATCGGCATCTGCGGAAAGCCATCCGCGGCGACGGCCGGCGCCGCACGCCCCGATTTCGCCTCCGTCCGCCAGCAGTTGCCCCTCGCGCGGCTGGCCGACATCGCCGGGCTCCCCTGCCCCTCCTGGGAAGCCATCGCGGCCAACGACTGGCACAATGAGTTCTGGCGCCGTAAGGCCGCTCCGCGCGACCTGCCTCGCAGCCGGGCCGGCATCTTCTTCCAGGGAAGCTGGTTCGACCTGCTCGGGGAGAAGGTCTTCGAATCCTTCGCCCGTTTCATGGAGGGCGTCGATCCGCGCAACAAGGCCTCGAACCGGCGCTTCACCTGCCTGCGCGTCGGCCCCTGGGGCCACGGGGTCAACACACCCGAAGGCGACTACTCCTTCGGCAAGCATTCGCTCGTTACGGAAGATGCCGAGATCGACTTCCTCTCGGCGCTGCTGACCGGCCGGCAGCCCGCGACCGCGGCCCAGCCGGCCCCGATCCAGATCTTCGTCATGGGACGCAACGTCTGGCGCTACGAGCAGCAATGGCCGCTCGCGCGCACGCGCTACACTCCGCTCTACCTCGGCAGCGGCGGCAAGGCCAACACGGCCGCCGGAGACGGCCGCCTGTCCTGGGAGGCACCGGCGGGCGAGCAGCCCCCCGACCGCTTCACCTACGACCCCGCCAACCCCGTCCCGACGTGCGGCGGACGCATCGTAGGCGCCGGCGGGCAGCGCGACCAGCGCGACGTCGAAGCGCGTCCCGACGTGCTGGTCTACACCACCGAGCCGCTGGCGGAGGATCTCGAGGTCACCGGTCAGGTGCGCATGCGCCTGCACGCCGCTTCGTCAGCGCCGGACACCGACTTCACCGTCAAGCTGGTAGATCTCCACCCCGACGGCCGCCCCATGAACGTCTGCGACGGCATCCTGCGCGCACGCTTCCGCGGGGGGCTCGACCAGCCGGGCCGCCCGCTGGTTCCGGGCGAGACCGTGGCGCTTGACATCGATGTCGATGTCACTTCATACTGTTTCCTCAAGGGACACGCCATCCGCGCGGAGATATCGAGCAGCAACTTCCCGCACTACGCACGCAACCCCAACACGGGCACGGCGGTCGACACCGAGACCCGGCTGGAGCGGGCCGAACAGACGATCTTCCACTCGGCCCTTTGCCCGTCGCACCTCCTACTGCCGGTGATTCCCGCGGAGCACGACGCGACTGTGACCAAGGTGTGAGATGAACCCCGCCGCGCCCCTGAACGGCTCCTTCGCCGCGCGGGCCGCCGGGCTGCGCCCGCTGGCCGCCCTGGCGCAAACCACGCTCGTCGAGAGCATGCAGCAGCCGGCCGTGCTGCTGCTGACGCTCGCCGGGGTCGTCGCCACCGCGCTCATCCCCCTGATGCAGTTCCACGAGTTCGGCGAGCCGGGCCGCCTGGCGCGCGATGGCGCCCTCGCCTACCAGCTCACCCTCGGCCTGGCGCTGGCCGTCGTGACGGCCTCCGCCGCCATCCGGCGCGAGATCGACGGCGGCACGGCCGCGGCGGCGCTCAGCAAGCCCCTGGCGCGAGGAACCTTCGTCGTCGGCAAGTTTCTCGGCGTGGCGCGCATGCTGCTCCATTTCTGGTATGCCCTGCTGGCGGCCATGCTGATCGCCGAGCGCGTCGCCTTCCGGATTTCCGGGAACGCCGGGGAGCCCGTCGGCGCCGTCGACACCCGCGCACAGGCCTTTCTCCTGATCGCCGTGCCCGCCGCCCTCGCCGTGGCCGCATTCCTCGACAACCGGCGCCGCGCGCGTTTCTGCATCGCGGCCCTGCGCGTACTCATGGCGCTCTTGACCCTCGGCCTGCTGGCCGCGCTCGGGTTCGACCGGCTCGGCGCCTGGAGTCCCTCGTGGGCGAACCTCGATCTGCGCCTCGTGCCGGTCTCGCTGCTGATCCTCGCCGCCCTGATGCTCTTCGCCGCGCTGGCCACCGCCCTCTCGACGCGCCTTAGAAGCGGCGCGACACTCATCGCCAGCGGCCTGCTCCTCAGCCTCGGACTGGCGGCCGACCACCTCCTGGCCCCCGCCCGCCCGCTCCTTGTACGCCTGGCCGCCCGCCTGCTTCCCAACGTCCAGTCGTTCTGGCTCTGCGACGCCCTGACCGCCGGGGGCGCCGTGCCCCTCGCCTACGTCGGCGGCGCCTGCGCCTATGCAGCGGCCTGGGCACTGGCGCTGCTGGCCCTCGGCGTGCTGGCCTTCCGGCACTGCGACATCCCCTGAGGCATGAACACCCCCGAACAAATCATCGAGATCCGCGGCCTGCGGAAGACGTTCCGCGACTTCTGGCGCCGTCCTACCGCCCAGGCCGTGCGCGGTTTTGACCTGACCGTCGGCGCAGGCGAGGTCTTCGGGCTCCTCGGCCCCAACGGCTCGGGCAAGAGCACCACGATCAAGCTGCTGCTAGGTCTACTGCGCCCGACCGCCGGCACACTGCGCGTGCTGGGGGCCGATCCGCGCGACATCGCCGCCAAGGCGCGCATCGGCTATCTGCCCGAGGTGACCTGTCTCCACAAGTTCCTGACCCCCGTCGAGACCCTCCACTACTACGCCGGCCTCTTCGGCCTCGACGCCGCCACATCCCGCGCCCGCACCGGCGAGCTGCTGCGCATGGTCGGCCTCGAAGCCCACGCCCGCCGTCCGGTCGGCGAGTTCTCCAAGGGCATGGCCCGCCGCGTGGGGCTGGCGCAGGCGCTGATCAACGATCCCGACCTGATCGTTCTCGACGAGCCCACCTCGGGCCTCGACCCCGTCGCCTGCCGCGAGGTCAAGGACTGGGTGCGCCGCCTGGCCGCCGCGGGCAAGACCATCTTCATGACCTCGCACCTGCTGGCCGATGTCGAGGACGTCTGCGACCGCATCGCCATCCTCTGCGAGGGGCGCGTGCGCGCCGAGGGACGGGTGGCGGATCTGCTGCGGCGTCCCGACGCCGTTGCGTTAACCCTCGAAGGGCTGAGCGCCGCACAGATCGAGGAGATCCGCGAAGAGCTGGCCCGCCGCACAAACCGCCCCGTCGCCTGCGACCACCCCCGCATCAGCCTGGAGAACTTCTTCCTCCAGGTGGTTGCGGCGGCCGGCGCGGACAGCGCGACAGGCTCCGCCGCCGCCCCCGAAGCCGCGCCGGCGGCTCCCTTTCTCCTCGGCGGCCGCGCCGGCGGCACCGGAGATCCGCCGTGAACCGCGCCGTCCTGGCCATCGCCCGCCTGACCCTGCGCGAGGCGCTGCGCTCGCGGATCGTCCTGCTCTTCGGTCTCCTGCTCGCCGCGGTCGTCGTCGGCCTGCCAGCCATCCTGAAGGGCGATGGCACGCCGGTTGGACTCGTCCGCATGACGCTGGGCTACACGCTCGGCACGGCCTTCGGGCTGATTGTGCTCGCCACGCTCTGGACCGGCTGCGCCCTGGTCTCGGGCGACATCGCCACCCGCACGCTAGAACTCACACGCGTCAAGCCCGTGCCCGCCTGGCGCCTCTGGCTCGGCAAATGGCTCGGCCTGCTGCTGCTGGATCTTCTCTTCCTCGCGGGGGTCTACGCCGCCACCGGATTCTCCGTGTACCGCCGGATGCTGCAGGCGCCCGCGGCGACGGCTTCCATGCGGACCGCGCGCCAGGCGATAAAGCCCAAACTGCCCGCCCTCGACCGTCAGATCGAGGAGGTCTTCTCCCGTCTCGGCGGCACCGCCCTGCCCGCCCGCGAGCAGCGCGACCTGCGGCGCCGGCTGCGCCGCGAACTGCCTTTCCAGCCGGCCGCGCTCGATCGTAGACAACAGTGGAACTGGCATTTCGCCCTCGATGCCCCCCCCGATCCGCGGCGGCCGCTCTGGCTGCGCTTCCAGTTCGACACCGACGCCTACACCCGCGCCATTGTCAAGGCCGAGTGCCGCCTGACCGGTGCGCCCGGCGGCGGTCATGTTGATTTTCAACTCGACGATTTCTCGACGCGCCGTTTCGAGGTGCCGCTCGACGCCGCCCTCTTCGGCGGCGACACGCGTTTCACACTCACCATGCGGCATGTCGGCGACGCATCCACCGGCCCGCTGATGCTCCAGCCGCGACAGGGCCTCGATATGCTCGTGCCGCGCCTCCCGCTCGCCCGGAACCTGCTGCGCGCCGCCGCGATGCACTTCACCCTGCTGGCCCTGGTCGCGGCCATCGGGCTCTTGTTGGGTGTGTTTTTTTTGTTTTTGCTGTAATGATTTTGATCGCAACTAATAGTCTGCTTTTGACTGTCGAT
>CAYPJN010000078.1:0-8894 GCA_964411055.1 uncultured Lentisphaerales bacterium
GATGGGCGTGACCTTTTCGATCGGAAAGGCGTAGAAGGGATTGTCCTGCGTGACCTCCTCGATCGCCTTGCCGCGCTTGTGGAACGCCCGGACCTGCTCGGGTGTCATGGGCACGGGGTGGAAACGTGGGTCGGTGGCCGCCGGTCCGCGCCCGTGTCGCGCCGGACGGAACTGCGCCAGGTCGATGGCCAGCACGCTGAGCCCGTCGCGGTTGCCGCCGCTGTCGACCAGGAAGAGCCGGTCGCGTGCCTTGTCGATGGCGCAGGCGGAGGTCTGCCCGTGGAGATGACCGGGGGTGCCGATGGCGCCGAGGCACTCGGGCGCCTCGCCGCGGCGGTAGTCCCAGCGCACCAGGTAGTCCGGCAGGGCGTATATTCGGTGGTCGTCGGGCGACTTCTGGAACTGGTAGACGGTGAGGGGGTACCAGAGCACGCCCTCGCGGTCGACGGCGAACTCGTTGATCGCCAAAGCCGTGGGCATCTCGGCGACGAGGTCGTCGAAGGGGGCCTTGCGGCCGATGGAACGCACCGCGAGCGTGCGCGTATCGAAGGCGAAGATCTCGTCCGCGAAGACCGGCGTGAAGAGGAAGGTATGGTCGTCGATGTTGTTGGCATACGACATGTACCGGTACCAGGTGTTGTTGGTGTAGTTGCCGGGGTACTCGGGCACGCGCCAGTTTAGATCCTCGAGGCGCTGGGTGTCGACGTTGACGCGCCAGAGGTAGCCGGACTTGGTGCAGCCGTAGATATGCCCGTCGGGGCCGGCGTGCAGGCGGTAGCAGAAGACCTCGGCGGCCTTGCCGAGGTCGCGGACTTGGCGCGTGCCGAGGTCGAAGCGGTAGACGTGGCCCCGCATGAAGCCGATCATGTAGATGGCGTTGTGGCGCGCGTCGTAGGTGGCCCCGTAGATCGTCTCGCGCGGCGCGGGCACGCCCCAGTTCTCGGTCCGGCCCGTCTTAGGGTCATGGCAGAGCATCGCCGATCCCGGCCATCCCTCCCAGATGTGGGCATGGTGGGCGAAGGGCATCCATTCGGGCTGCTGCGGCGCGCGGTCGGTCGTGTGGGTTGTGGCGAAGATGCGCCCGTCGGGCAGGAGGGTCAGCGACTCGTGCAGCTTGGTGACGGGCATCTGCCGCGGCTGGGGCAGGACCACCTCCTCCGACTTCAGGCAGATGCGGGCGGTGTCGGACTCGTAGTCGTAGGCCACGAGGCGCGTGTGGGTGGCGCGGCCCGAGGCGCTGGAGGGCGCATAGTAGAGGATGCCGTCGGCGGGGTTGAGCTTGGTGTCCCAGCAGCCCGGATAGTCGAGTCCGCAGAGGCCTACCCGCTGCCGGACGCCCGTCGGGCTGATCGTGCGGAAGTAGTCTTCCGAGAAGGCCGAGAACCGATGAGTGCGCGCCGCGTGAGCCATGGCAAGTCCGCTTTCCTTCTGCCGGTATGGGCAGTTGGATGATAATAGCGGTTTCGCCGGTTCCGTGCAATGCGTCTCCCATCCGAACGCCGGATTGACATTCGCGCCGTTTTAACCCACTATTGCTGCGTCTGTCACGGTTGAACCTTATGTGCCCCGCCGCTTCCCGGAGGCGGCCGCCCGACCACCATGAAACGCACGTCCATCTTTCTGCTCCTGCCTCTCGCACTCGTTTCCGCGCTGGCGCCAACCGGCTGCCGACGCTCCGTCGCCTCCGTCGAGTCCGCCGAGCACCAGCATCCCGTCCTGCGCAAGGCGCGCGCCTGCGAGCAGGCCGGCGACTTCGGGCGGGCGCTGGACCTCTACAACGAGGTGCTGCGCAAGTCGCCCGAAACCGCCTCGGCCCACCTGCAGGCGGCGCTGATCTACCACGACCAAACCAAGGACTACATCGAGGCTATCCATCACTACCGGCGCTACCTGGCCCTGCGTCCGAAGACCGAGAAGCAGGCCATGATCGCCGGCCGCATCCAGAAGGCCGAGCAACTCCTGGCCGTGCAGTCGGCCCGCAGGCTCTCCGCCGGCGACCCCGACGGACAGGTGGCCCTGATGCAGCAGATCGACAAGCTGAACGCCGGCCTGGCCCGGTCCGAGGCCGAAAAGACGCGCCTGGCGGCGACGAACGCCGTGCTCGTGCGGCAGATCGCCGACCTCAACGGACGCATCAAGCGGCTGGAACGCTGGGTCGACCGCCTGCAGACGTCCCCCGACGCCGGCGGCGCCCCCGGGCGGCGGCTGCTGACGCAGGCGGACGGGGCGGCGGCCGGCGCCACCGCCTCGCGGACCTACGAGGTGCGTGACGGCGACTCGCTCTCCCGCATCGCCGACTTCGTATACGGCGATCCCACCCTCTGGCCCAGGATCCGCGACGCCAACCGCGACAAGCTCCGCGACGGCGAGCGCGTCAGGGTCGGCGACATCCTGGTCATTCCGTGACGGCGCGCAAAGGAGCAGGAACATGGCTAAGGCATTCTTCGACGACGACCTCATCGAACGGGCGCCCGACGTCGCGTCCGGCGCCGCGCGCGAGCCGGCGGCCGGCGTGGCGGAGGACCGCTCCGTCTACAGCCAGAAGAAGCGCGAGCTGCCCGAGCAGGTCAACCAGGCCTCCGACGAGATCGAGCGGCTGCGCCAGCGGCAGGAACATCTCGAGCGCCGCAAGCAGGAGTTGGTCGACCAGCGGCGGCGCATCGAGTCCTTCGAGCACAACCGCCGCGACATGCTCGACAAGCTCGGGCGCAGCGCCGTGCTCGTCGTCCGCGAGGGCGAGCAGGCCTCGCGCATGGCGGCCCTCTGCACCGAGGCCGGATCGCTCTTCTCGAGGCTGCACCAGGAGATGGAGTCCTTCTTCCCCGAGCGCTGGACCGAGGAGGAGTACGACGCCCGCCTGACGCAGGCCCTGGCGCAGGTCGAAGCGGCCGCATCCGAGTACCGCTGCGCCATGGACCGCATCAACGCGCTGGCCTGGAACCGCGGCGGGGGGAAGGGTGCCGCCGACGAGGCGGCGGCGCTCGACAGCCTCGCGGGACGCGCGCATCAGGGATGGCCGGCGACGTTCACGGGCTGGTTCCTGGCCGGGCTCGCCTTCACGCTGCCCCTGCTGATCACGGTGGGCGCGCTCGTCGCGATTCGCCTTCTGCTGAAGGGATCCGCCTGAAGCCATGTGGCCCTTCGCCCGCAAGCCGCGCCATGCCGCGCCCCGGCTCACGGGGGTCTCCGAACAGCTCTGGAGCTACGACGCCCGGCGCCACAAGGGCTGGCAGCTCGACACGCAGCGGCGGCCAGGCGCCTGCCCGCCGCGCGAGCGCCGGATGTTCGCCGTCCGGACCGGCGGCGCGCGGGAGAAGCTGACGCACTACATCCGCGCCGGCGGAATGCGGCACGAGGCACGCGAGCAGGCGGCCCATCGGCAGCCGTCCGAGGGGCGGCTGCACGTCTGGCGGCTATTCATCCTGTTCATCGTCCTCTGGATCCTCGGACGCTGCCTGCCGGGATAAGGCGGCGCTGCGGCGCGGAGCGCCGGCGTCCGCCGCGGCTCAGCGCAGGAGGATCAATGTTCCGCGAGGCGGCAGCAGCTCGTAGGCGCCCATGTCGACCACGATACCGCGGATGCGCGGGTTGCCGTCCAGATCCGTGGCCGTTTCCATCCACCCCTGGTTGCGCCCCTTGCCCAGACACGGCGAGTTGTCCGCCAGACGCCAGTTGCCGGACGCCGCGTCCACGAAGGCGGGATCGGCGTCGATGTTGCCGTCGCCGGCGGCGGGCGGCGGTTCGACGCAACTGTATTCGATCGCGCCGCCGGACTGCGATAGGTTTTCGGGGGCGTTGAAATAGGCGATCGAATTGGAGACCGAACCGCCGGACATCCAGACGCCGCCGCCGGCGCCGGCCGTTGTGTTGCTGGCCACCGTGCAGTTCTGTGCCGCGCCGGCCGTCAGGTAGAGCCCGCCGCCATTCATGAAGGCGTAATTGCGGGCGATCAGGACGTTCCGGAGGATGCCCCCGCCCAGGTAGACCCCGCCCCCGCCGGCGGTGGACGCCACGCTGTGGCTCTTGTTGTCGGTCACCTCGCAGTTCACCACCAGCCCGCCGGTCTGATAAACGCCGCCGCCGCGGCTGGAGGCGACACTCTTCGTTGCTTGGCTGACCTGATTGGCACGGACCAGGCAGTTGCTGGCCAGGCCGCCGGTAACATAGATGCCCCCGGCGTTGACGCCGTTCCATCCGGTGACGTTGTTGGTGATCGTGCAATTCAGCACCGCGCCCGCGTCGATCTGGATCCCGCCGGGCCCGGCCGACCCGCTGTCGTTGCCGTGGACGACGGAATCCGTCAGCGTGCCGC
Source organism: uncultured Lentisphaerales bacterium (assembly GCA_964411055.1). Classification (GTDB taxonomy): domain Bacteria; phylum Verrucomicrobiota; class Kiritimatiellia; order RFP12; family JAAYLN01; genus JAAYLN01. Next base: position 4,313 of record CAYPJN010000078.1, read on the forward strand.
CGTTGACGTACACGGCGCCCCGGCGATAGCTTCCGCTACTGGTTACGATGCAGTTGCTCACCACACCGGCATTGATCAGGACATTGCCGCCTCCCGTGGATGTGTTATGCTTCCACAGCGAGCGGCGGCCGGTGAGGCCCTCGATGCGGGCGCCGGGGGAATCGATAAAGAAAACCCGCCGCGGATTGACATTCCCGGCGTCCAGTATGGTCACATCCGGCCCGTTCACGCCGCGGATCGTCATGGCGCTGTTGATCACTATGCCATAGCCGCCATAGCCTTTGACAGCGTAGGTGCCGTTGGATATCAGGACGGTCGAGGCGCCGACGAAGACCGCGTCGTCCACGCTACTGGCCGCGCGCTCCCAGGTCTCGTAGGGCGCAAGATTCAGTCCCGATCCGGACACGTGGACGATTTCGGGCCTGATCTTGATGTATTGCGTGCGGGTGCGGGAGGCGGTCTCGAATGATCCGTTGGTCACGGTGAGCGTGACCGTGAAGTAGCCGGTGCCGTATGTGTGCACGGGTGCCGCGAGACCGGCGCCGTCGACCACAGTGCCGTCGCCGAAGTCCCACGTGTAGATGATGCCGGATACGTCGTCCCCGGCCACCAGCCCCGCGAACGCGACCTCCTGCGAGACCACGCCGCTGACCGGCGTGGCGTGGAAGCCGCACTGCAGGGGGCCGCCGGACGCCGGAAGGCGCTCGTAGGCGCCCATGTCCACCACGGCGTTGCCCACGCGCGGTTGGCCGTCGAGGTCGACGGTGTCGCCCATCCAGGTCTGGTTCGTGCCGCTGTCGGCGCAGGGCGACAAGAGGCTGAGACGGTAATTGCCGGCCTCTTCGTCGACAAACATCGGATCGGTGTCGATGTTGCCGGCCCCGGCGGCGGGCAGCGGCGTGACGCAACTGTACTCGATCAGGCCGCCGGACTGCGATAGATTCCCGCCGACATTGAAATACGCGATCGTGTTCGAAACCGCGCCGCCCATCATCCGTATGCCGCTCCCTACGGCCCTCTCGGAAAAGTTGCCCACCACGGTGCAGTTTTGGACGGCCCCGGCCGTGAGATAAAGTCCACCGCCGCCCTCGAAGGCGTAATTGCCTCTGAGCAGCGTGTTGCGCAGGATGCCGCCGGCCTGGTAGATGCCGCCCCCCGATGCGTGGCTCAGATTGGCCACGATCTCGCAGTTCACGATCAGCCCACCGGTCTGGTACGCGCCGCTTCCGCGGGCGTCGGGCGAACCGGGAATGCCGCAGGTGTTGGCGCGGATCAGGCAGTTGCTGACCATGCCGCCGGCGACATGGATTCCGCCGCCGCTGTTCGAATTCCAACCGGTAATGTTGTTGGTGATCGTGCAATTCAGCACGGCCCCCGCGTCGATCTTCACGCCGCCGGGGCCGGTCGATCCGCTGTCGTTGCCTTGGACTATGGAATCGATCAGCGTGCCGCCGTTGACATAGACGCCGCCGCCATTGTTATAGCTCCGGTTTGCCTTGATGATGCAGTTCGTCACGACGCCGGCCTTGATGACGAGGGCGCCGCCGGCGTTGGAAAACGTGGACCAGTTGGCGCGGGTGGCGGTGAGCCCCTCGATGCGGGCAGCGGGGGCATTGACAATGAAGATCCGCCGCGGACTGACATTTCCGGCGTCCAGAATGGTCACTTCCGGCCCGTTCACGCCGCGGATCGTCACGGCATAGTCCACGGTGATGCCGCCGCAGGTGACCATGTGCGTACCGTTGGAGATCGACACGATATCGCCGTCGACGGCGTTGGTCACGGCGCCCCGGACGGTGGCCTTGGCGGCCGCCCAGCTCAGGCCGTTGCTCGCGTCGTTGCCGTCCACCCGCACGAAATACTCGGCTCCGCGGGCCATGTCCCAGGCAAGCGCCAGCAGCATGGCCGATACGATCAGTCGTTTCATTGCCATTCTCCCCTTATTCGTTCCACCACGACCAGGCAACGCGGGCTTGGGATGCGCGCCGCATCCGCATGCGGGCGCAAGGAACCCTCATCCAAGGAACCCTCATCCAAGTATCGCCATGCCAACACTATTAGATATATCGTATCAGATTGACCAGCCACGGTAAAAGAGCTTTTCCTCCCCCTTTTCCCCCCCTTCGTGTCCTTCGTGTCCTTCGTGCTCTTCGTGGTCAAAACACGCGTAGTCTCCCGGCCTGGCCGTCCGGGACGTCCGGCCCCACTCCCGCAGAGAAGAACGCTTAATGCTTAACGCTCAACTTCGACAAAACCTGCGACAAGGCGACAATGTAGAAATGCCGGCACTTCCCAATGGCATTCCGGACGCCAGGCCCTCGGTGTCGCCATGGCCCTCCGCACACGCCCCGGGGTTGCACCCTACAGCAGCTTGCGGATCACGCTGCCGACCACGCCCTCGACCACCAGCTTGCGACGCGGGCGGATGGCGGCGTAGGCCTTGTTGGCCGGCTCCAGGCGCACGCCCGCGCCGTCCTTGAAGAAGTACTTCATCGTCCAGGCCCCGTCCACGCAGGCGATCACGATGTCGCCGTTGCGCGGGCTCCGGCCGCGCTCGACGAGCACGGTGTCGCCGGGCAGGATGCCCGCCTCGATCATCGAGTCACCCTCGACCCTGAGCATGAAGGTGGCCTCGGGGCGGCTGACGAGGTACTCGTCGAGGCTCAACGTGTCGAGCAGCGCCTCCTCGGCTGGCGAGGGGAAACCCGCCGCCACCGAGCCCAGCAGCCGCAGCGCGCAGGCCTCGCGGCGCAGCGGGGCCGCCAGGCGGCCGCTGGGCGTGCGCCGCAGCGCGCCGGCCGCCACGAAGCGCCGCGCCATGACCGAGGCCGTGTTGCGCGAACGCACGCCGAAGAGCGTCCGCAGCTCGTCCAGCGTCGGCGCGCGGCCGTTGCGGCGGAGGTAGTCGTTGAGCACGGGAAGGCGCTCGGCAAGCTTGGAGCGGGGTGACATGCCGCCATTATAGAACTTTTATACTATACCGCGCAACGGGAATCTGCTACCGTGGGTGTCGACGGGCGCGATCCACAATCGTGGATGCACCCGGTGTCGACGCCCACGGGGCGGAGAGAGCCCTGAACCGCCATGGATACCCGCTACCAGGAATGCACGCTGCTGCATGTCGATGCCGACGGCTTCTTCGCGGCGGTCGAGCAGGCGCTCGATCCCGCGCTCCGCGGCCGTCCGGTCGTGACGGGCGCCGAGCGCGGCATCATCGCCGCCGCCAGCTACGAGGCCAAGGCTTTGGGCATCAAGCGCGGGCTCCAGCTTCACGAGGCCCGTGCCCGCTGTCCGGAGCTGGTGGTGCGGCCCTCGGACTACGAGGCCTACAGCCTCTACTCGCGGCGGCTCTTCGACATCCTGCGGCGCTTCACGCCGCAGGTCGAGGAGTACTCGATCGACGAGGCCTTCGCCGACCTGGCGGGATGCGGCGCGGTTCTGGACGCCCCGCTGGAGGCGGTGGCCGCGGCCTTGCGCGCCGCCGTAGCGTGCGAACTGGGGCTCACGGTCAGCGTCGGGATCAGCCTGACCAAGACGCTGGCCAAGCTCTGCTCGAAGTTCCGCAAGCCCGATGGGCAGACGATCGTGCGGCGCGAGCATGTGACGCTGCTGCTGGCGCGCACCCCCGTCGAAAAGGTATGGGGCGTCGGGCACGCCGGCGCCGCCAGGCTGCGCGCCAGGGGCGTGGCCACGGCGGCGGATCTGGCGCAGATGGAGGCGACCGACGTGCTGCGCCTGCTTCGCAAGCCCGGCTACGACACCTGGAGCGAGCTGCGCGGCCGGCGCGCCATCCCGCTAGACACCGCGCGCCGGCCGGCCGGCGGCAGCCTCATGAAGGGCCACACCTTCGCTCCGCCCAGCCGCGACCGCGCCTTCGTCTTCGCGGAGGCACTCCGCAACCTGGGGGCGGCCATGGCCCGGCTGCGGCGCCACCGGCAGCGGGCGCGCGAGATCGGCCTCGTCCTCCGGCTAGCGGACTACGCCTGGCGGGCCGATGCCGCCGCGCTGCCACTGCCCACGGCCCTCGACACCGAGGCCGCCCCGCTGCTGCGCGCGCTCTTCGACCGGCTCTTCCTCCCCGGTCCGGCCTACCGCGCGACCACGGTCTGGCTCGGGGGACTGGAGGACGAGGCGCACCGGCAGCCCGATCTCTTCGAGGAGACACCCGAACGGGCCGGGCGCGCCCGCCTGTACGCGGCCGTTGACGGGCTCAACGCGCGCTACGGCCGGCACGCCGTCGCCCCCGCCGCGCTGCTGGAGGAGCAACGCAAGCCCTGGCATCCGCGCGACGCCGCCCCGCAACGCTACGGTACGCCCCTGAAGGGCGAGGGCGCGCGCCACCTGGCCATCCCGCGCCTCACCCCTTCCAATCCGGTGTAGGGCATAACCGAATCCTCCTTAATCGTCCCCGGGCGCGACTGGGGGCGCATGGAGGAGCGGGCGCATTTTGAATGCGCGCGGCTCCACGCGCTCTTGCTCCAGCGGAGCCTGCTACGCGGGCCTGACGGTGTAGACGGGCCCATCGGCGGGGCGAGCTGTCCCCAGCGAGCCGCCGCGCGGGGAATTAAACGCAGAGGCGCAG
>CAYPJN010000079.1:0-5584 GCA_964411055.1 uncultured Lentisphaerales bacterium
GCAGTTCGAGGATTTCGACCTCTGCTACCGGCTGCGGGAGGCGGGCTGGGAGGCGTGGTACGAGCCGGCGGCGGAGTTGTACCACCACGAAAGCGTGACCACTCAGGGCACCCCGTCGATCCGCAACGCGGCCGTCGTTGTGCGCAATGGACTGCGGTTCCAGCGGCGCTGGCGCCACTGTTTCGAGCACGAGACGGGGCCCGAGGAATCCGAGTGCCGCTGGCGTCGGATCATTGCGCCGCCGGAGAGCGTCACGCCGCCTGTCTCGCGGTAGAAGATGCGGTCCTACAGCAGCTTTTATTCCTGATGAGCCGGAAGCGCAAGGGGAAGTGCATGTTGAAGCGACATAGGCAGGAGACTCTCGCAGTTTTGGGACCGCGCGAGATGTAAATCTGCGACTTCCTTGGCTAACCAGAGGCAGCGCCGTTGACCCGGCCGGCGGCGCGGATGTATGATGCCGGGCGTGAAGAAACTCGCGATCACCGATTACCATATCCACCTCCGCGGCGGTATGACGGTGGAGAAGGCCATCGCGCGCGAGAAGGCCACCGGCATCCGCAGCGCCGTGCTCGAGAACTGGGGCCGCGAATGGCCGCTGGCGGACGACGACAGTCTCGCGGCCTTCCTCGACGCCTGCGACCGTGCCTGCGCGGGCCGGAGGCGCATTCCGGTCGGCATCCAGGTTAACGACCGCGACTGGTTCTCCCGGATTTCTCCCGCCCTGCGCACCCGACTCGACTTCGTCTTGGCCGACACCATGATCATGGGCACGGACACCGCGGGCAAGCCGCAGCGGCTCTGGCTGCCGGAACTGGTCATCGATGATCCCGGATCCTGGATGGAGCGCTACTTCTCGCACACCCTTCAGGTGCTCGGCGAGCCCATCGACATCCTCGCCAATCCGACCTACCTGCCGCGCTGCATAGAGGAGCACTACGACGCGCTCTGGACCGAACCCCGCATGCGGCGGGTGATCGCCGCGGCCGTCGCGAAGGGCGTGGCGCTCGAGATCCAGGCCGGGTCGGCCTTTCCGCGGCCCGCCTTTCTGAGCCTTGCCAAGTCGATGGGCGCCACCTTCTCGTTCGGCACCAACAACTTCGACGACAAGCCCAAGGACATCTCCCGCTGGCGGGAGGCGATCGACGCGCTCGGCCTCCGTCGGGACGATCTCTGGCGCCACGGTATCCGGTTGGTGTAATAGGTACTCTGGCTGGGAGTTGCCAGAGAAGAATGAGGACGTTTGGACGAGCTGCGGGCAATTGGAAATTGCCCGTCCACTCGCGTCACAATCACCATCCAGTTTTTGAGTACATTCTGGACATGCCGCCCGCTTCCCCATGCGCCTGGCATCACTTCCTTACGCCGCAGACCCATTACAACCGGCCACGCTTTAAGGTTGTATTTCGCGTCTGGCAGTCTATTATGATCTGTAACGCGGAAAAGAGAAACGCGTATACGGGGGAAAATGCGATGCGTATATTTTTACGCAGAGTTTTATTGCTGGCGGTGCTGGCCTGCGTTCGGGCGGGACGGGCAACGGATTTCGTGTGGAGCAATCCCGCCGGCGGCGGCTACCATGAGAGCGCCAATTGGACGCCGTCGGGCGGACCGCCCGGCGCGGCCGACAGGGCGGTGCTCGCGGGCACCCCATCCGGCCCCATCGTGCTGGGGGCGAACATCACGAACCATACGCTCTCGGTAGCGGTCGACAGCGGTCCGCTGACTCTCGATCTCGGCGGCAATTTGCTGGAGTTGCTGAACATTGACAGGAGTTCGACCTATACCAACTGGGGCTGGGTCTGCGGAGCGGGCTCCTCCCTCGTCGTCACCAGCACGGTTAGCGGCGGTCTCGTCGACGGTCTCGACGAAAGACTGGATGCGAGCTCCTTTTGCAGCGTCGCGCTCTTCATCGATGCGGGCGCCGAACTGAACGTGCATGGCGGCGACACCACGCTCAAACTGCTGCAGGCCCGCGTCGCCGGCGGACAGTGGCGGATCACCGGCGGCGCCGATGTTGATTTGGGGCATAACTATGAACGCGGAACGAGCACCTACATCGGCACAAATCCGGACGCGGCCGTCCTGATAGTCGATGGGGCAGGCACGACCTACGATGACGTCAATCGCGACGTCCAGAACGGCACTATGGTCATTACCAATGGCGCCAGCGCTAATAATCTGTTCCCAGTCTACTTCGGTAGCAATGGCTCGACCGGCAGAGTGGTCGTGGCCGGCAACGGGGCGGCGATGAGGGGTTCCTACGCTTATTTTGGCGGGGCCAATGGCCAGGGCACCGCGATCGTGGCGGATGGATGCAAGTTGGCGAACAGCTCGTATATCGCCTGTGCCGACCATGCCTTCGGCCAGGTGCTGATCACTGGCTCCGGCTCGCGTTACGGCGGCGACAGCGGCAGCTACCTGTGGATCTGCGATGGCGCCTACACCGGCGCTACCGGTCTGCTTTGGGTTGCCGACAGTGCTTTGGTCTACATGCGTTGGTTCCGCATGAAAACCGGCGGCACGATACGGTTCGACAACGGCACGATGCAACTCGTCTGGGGAAATACGACAACCCAATTGACTTACAACCGCGGCGGCCGGATCGAGGGCGTTGGAACGCTTAAGAATTCGGCCGCGGGAGGCGAAGAGACCTTCGAGAACGATGCCGGCGGCGTGATCGCCCCCGGACTTCCGATCGGCACGCTGACGTTCGATGGCTGGGGCCGGGTCGCGGAGGGCGTGGGCGCCTTCACCAACGGGCCCGGCGGCATCATCGAGATGGAGATTGCGGGTGTGGATTACTATGACCGCCTAATCTTCAGCAACGGCCGTGTCCGGCTCGGTGGCGGCACGCTGCGCCTGGTGCTGGCCAATGGCTACCGTCCGTCCCGGCGGACGACCTACCAGATCCTCGACTGGTCGGCCGGTGGCAGCCTGGGCGGCAAGTTCGACAAGGTCGAACTGCCGAGCAAGGATCGCTGGTTGCTCGACCGCCTCTACACCGATGGCACGGTGACGGTCGAGCCGACCAAGGGCTCGGTCATCCTTGTCCGGTGACCAGGCCACAACATGTAATTGCGCTATTCCACGATCAGGCGGTAGAAACCGCGGCGCGCCGCGGCGGAATCCGGGACATGGAACATCAGGCCGCCGGTGCCTGGCACTTCGGTCTGGCCCGGGACGGGGCGCCAGTCGGGCGCCGGCGCCAGGACGGGCGTGTGCAGCAGGGTGTAGCGGCGGTTCCAGAGACTTGTCCAGCAAATGGCGACGGCGCCCGTTGGCGGCATGGTCATAGTGGACAGGCGCAGCACGGAACGGGCGTCGATGGCATCGGTTCCGGCCAGTTCCTCCGACCCGTTGGCATAGCCGTCGGCATCCCAGTCGCCGCCGGCGTCGAGCACCAGCACCGGCGCGCCCACCATGGCGCTGCAGTTGCCGACTTTGTCGATGGCATAGACCCAGACGTGGTTGGTTGCATCGAGGCTGCAGCCATGGACACGCTCATCAGACCGCGTGGTCAGCAGGTATGGAGACAGCGCGTCGGGGGTCTGCAAAAGAACCTGGAACCTGGCCAGGCCGGAGAGCGTGTCGGAAAAGCCTCTCCAGTGTACTCCGAGACGGTCGCCGACGACGTAGTCGCCGAAGAAGCTGCGGTCGATCCGCAGCCAGGCCGCCGAACTGTCCGGCGGTGTGGCGTCGATGTAGAAGGGGCCGATGCGGGAGATGTCCGACCGGTTGCCGCATGCGTCCTGGGATTGCACCGCGAACCAGAGGTTGGAGCCGTCCGCGACCTCGCGGACGATATCGGGTCGGATGGCGAGCGGCGCGCCGGCCAGGGTGTCGTCGGGGCCCGGAGCGAGCCGGTTGCGGTACCGAACGCCGCCGATGCCGGCGCCATCGCCGTAGGCGCTCCAGTCCGCCGCGAAGATGGTGTCGCGCGTCCAGGTTGCGATGGCGTGCGTGGTGCTGTGTAGATCGGCCGGCGGCGCGGGCGGCTCGTTGTCCACCATGAAGGGCGGCGTGGCGACCGGCGCGGCGCCGAACCAGTCGTTGCTGGCGCAAAGGTGCAGCCGCATTGCGGTTGTCAACGCAGGCAGGGCGGGCAGGGTGTGGCGCGTGTCCCAGAGTATCGTGACATGGTTGGTGACGGGTGCGTTGCCTTCGCTCGTAGCGATGCCGGCTACCACGGCATTGTTGGTGTCGAGCGCCGGCGCGCCGGTGATGGCGGCGGGGCCGAAGAGCAGTGGAACTTCCCGTGCGCCGGACTCGTCCGGCGCATACCGCAGCGTCAGCTTCACGGGGTCGCCGCCGGGATCGGCCACGGGCACGCAGAGCGTGACATGGCCCTCGCCATTGGTGCTTGTCTGGGAGGCGGCGGGAGTGCCGATCCACGGGATGCCGCGGATGCTCAGCAGCAGGTCGGTATGCACGCGGGGTGTGACCGGATCGTTCGATAGCAGCAACAATCTCTGAAGCAACTCGCGGTCGCGCGAGCCGGCGACGAGCGCCGCCACTGGCAGGCGGTCTTCGGCGGGGAAGCCCAGGGTGTCGCTGGTGCGTTCGGGCAGCAGCCAGGCGGGCCAGTGCTCGGGATCGAGCGGGCCGATCTCGATGTCGTCGAGATAGACGCCTTCGCCGTCGGTGTTGTTGTCGCCGCCGTAGACAAACCGCAGCCAGACCGGGACGCCCGCGTATGCCGCGAGGTCGAAAACCGCGCCGCGCCAGCCCTCGGTGCCGTTGCCGGCGAAACAGGGAGTGCCCTGTTTCCAGGGCGAGTAGGTCCATCCGGTCTGGCGGTGGGTGTAGGGTCCCGGAAGCTGCTGGTAGCCGAGATCCTCGTTGGTGGAGACCTGGACGATCATGCCGTCGTAGGAGTAGCCGGGGACGGCGTTGTCGAGCTCGCTCGCGATCCAGTAGCGGAAAGCCAGCGTGGCATGGCAGGCGGGGATGAAACGCGGCGTGCGCAAATCCGCGTAGACCGCCGGGGCGCTGTAGGAGCCGGCCGAGGCCGCGGCGCCCTTGAACGCCAACGGCGCCGAGCAGAATCGGTTGGTCGAGAGCCTCCAGGGCTGCCGCCAGGCGGCGAGCGACCATGCGTTGGTTGCCGCGGTCGTCACCGGTTCGAAGTCGGCGGGGTGCAGCGTCCAGTCGAGCATGGCGTTGCCGTGGTTGGTTATCGCCAGCGCGACGGTCGTGTCCGTGCCCCGGAGCACGGTCGACGCAAGCAGCGGCGCCGGCCCGAAGTCCACCTGCGGATAGGCGAGCGCCAGCGTGTATGGACCCGCGACGGACGTGCGTCCGCCGCTGTCGGAGGCCTCGATCTGGTAGACGAACGTGTCGCCGAGGGTGCCGGGGAGCGGCAGTGCGCCGGTGTATGCCTGCTCAGCTCCCGCCGTCAGGGCGGCTGTCTGCCATGCCCCGCCGTTGCGCTGCCAGCGCAGGTTGGCGGAGGCGACGCTGTGCGTGTCGGTGATACGGGCGGCGACGGGGTAGGGCGGCGGCGTGCGCTGCGTCGCGTCTAGTCGCGTGTGTTGGATGGCGGGTGGGGCGGGGAAGGAGAAGGGGCTGGTCGGATCGGTAAGGT
>CAYPJN010000079.1:5621-8699 GCA_964411055.1 uncultured Lentisphaerales bacterium
ACCGAAGAGTCCCGGGGCGCCGAAGTAGCGGCACTCCCACCAGTCGGCGAGCCCGTTGCCGTCCGTGTCTAGCGCGGCGTCGAGGTAGCGCGCCTCTGCGATGCGCGGGCCGGTCATCGGGATGTCGAGCAGCGGATTTTGGGCGCTTGCATGGGCCGAAGGCTGGCGCGCGTCGTTCAGCCACCACCCGATGAAGCGGTACTCGACGCCCGCATGCATGACCGCGTCGGGGGCCGTGGCGGTGGCGACCGTCGCGCCGCTGTTGTACCATGCCGCCGACTCCAGCAGGCCAGGAACGTTCGAGGTCTGCCGCAGCAGGTAGGAATCCTTCCAGAGCCAGACGATCTGCGAATCGGACAGCAGCACAAACGAGTTCGTGGGCGCGTACGTGACGGGCGCGCTGCCCGTGCCGCGCGAGCCGATGCAGGCCCGGCTGAAGTCTTCCGTCATGATCAGGCGCGCCGGGGCCCAGGCCTGCACCACGTTGCCCGAGGCGATGGTGTGGCCGCCGTAGTCCGGCGCCGTGGCGCCGTAGGGCGCCGGATCGCCGGCGACGACCAGCGAGAGGGGCTCCGTCATGCGTGTCGTCCGCCAGCCTGACTCGGGCCACCGTGCCGCGCGTCCGGCGAGCGTCTCGGCGTGCAGCGCGAACGAGATGGCGGTCCCCATTGGCTGTGCGGGCAGAACGGTGGAGAACCGCATCTGTCCCTCATGGGCCAGGGCATTGGTGCGGAAAAATCCGTCAGGGTCGTCGGACTTGCGCCACACGATACGCGGCGTGGCCATGTCGACGAGGCTGACGGGCGCCAGGCTGGCTGCGACGCAGATCGGCTCGCCGGGGTAGTAGTACTCCTGCAGGCCGGGGGTCTCGATGACGGGCGGCAGGTCGAGCAGCGGCGCGGCGAACGGGGTGGCGGGATCGCCGAACAGGTTCAACTCGTAGTAGATCCAGCGGAAGACGTTGCCGGCGTAGGCGCTCAGGAAATGGCGCATGGCCTCGCGCGAGCGGCTGCTGATGGCGCCGAGGTGGTAGGCGTCGCCCCGGAAGGCCGTGTCCCAGAAATGGCGGTTGAAGAGCTGCGAGGGACCGTCGATGTTATCCTTGTAGCCCCAGCCGTAGCGAGTGTTCAGAAGAGCGGCGAAGGGGCCGCCGGCGGACGACATGAACTGGCCGGCGAAACCCTTGTCGGCAAGGTCGAAGGCCCCGATGTAGCATGCCTGCGAATAGATGAAGTAGGGCTGGGCGTTGGTCAGCGCGGCGATGGCGGCCTGGATGGCGGCCTGCGCGGTGTTGAGCTTGAACCCGGAATAGGTCGATCCGTGCCCCAGATGGTTGAAGACGTGGAAGTTCTGGTTCAGGCGGCCCAGGATTTCCGCCGTTGTCCAGGAGTAACTCGGGCTGTCGTAGAGGGTGTCGGTGGCGTCTAGCCGCGGTGCGAGGTAGGAGTTTAGAAATCCGGTGCTGGAGAAGCCCGCGCTGTCCGACCCCAGCCGGATCTGCTCCATGGCGTCTGTGGCGTAATCGGAGGCGCCGCCAAATCCAAGATACTCGCCGACGTGCGAGATGCGCGCGAGCGCGGCGGCCGGCAGCGCCTCGTAGGCCAGCGTCTTGCGCACCATGTTGGCGACATCGTTGGTGGTGGCGGCGGGAAAGCGTCCCACGAAGACTTCGGCGACTAGATCGACGTCGAAACCCGTCTCGCCGTCGCCCAGTTCGCCGAAGACATCGTCGCCATCGCGGTCGAAGCTGCCGTCCAGGCAACCGTAGTAGAGGCCGTCGGCAGGGATCAGGTCGGTGCCGGCCGAGAACGAGCAGTAGAGTTTGCGCGTAGGCACGCGTGCGTGGGTGCCGACCAGCAGGACGAAGCGCGTGTCCCATGTGTCGTAGGCGTCGCGGACGAAGGCGCGGATGCGCTCGGCGGCGTCGCGGCCGGGATAGCTGGCCTGGATCCACTCGACGCTGACCAGCGCCGAGTCGAGTCCGGCCGCGCGGCGGGCCGCTGCGAGCGCGGCAAGGTTCCATGGCGCGGGCGTTGCGGCGATGAAGTTGCTGGGGGCGACGATCACATGGTCGTAGGGCCCGAGGGAGGAGAGCGGCAGTTCGAGTTCCGCGCCGCCGAGCGTCAGCGCGCCGGGCGTGGCGTCCAGTTCCCCGGTTCCGTCGAGCGCCAGCGCGTAGGGCGTGCCGTCGAGTTCCTTGACGCCGCCGGCGGACTGTGGCCGTCGGGCGGCGCGGTGCAGCGGGCTGGCGGCTTCGGCGGCGCGAGCCTCAGCGCGGGAGAGCTTGCGACGCGGGCGCCAGCCGCTTGTCCGCTGGTCGTCGGGCAGGAGTTCCCACTCGACTGTCACGGTAAGCTTTCCGTGGGCGCGCAGCAGGTTGTCGCGCGGCACGGCCTGCACCGGGTGCAGCGCCAGCGTGAGCAGATCGTCGCCGTGTAGCCGGTCGCGCCGCGGGCGCTGTTGCTCGCCGGTACGGTAGTCGGGGTAGGGGGAGGCACGCCTGTATAGCGCGCAATCTCGCGGTGTGCGGCGGGCGTGGGAGGGCGCCGGAGCGGAGAGCGGCAGGGGCTCCTCGGCATGTGCCACGGGATGCGTCAGGGGCAGCAGGGTGGTGGCGCCGGGCGCGACGGTTATCGCGCACGGCCGGCACCCATCGGGAACCGGCAGCGTGAGTCCGTAGACTGGGAGGGCCGGTGCGCCCGGTACCGCGTCCGGCAGGCAGCCGTCGACCGCGACGTGCGCCATGCCGTCGCGCAGCATCAGGCGCGGCTTGGCAAACACGACCTCCGCCGTCGTCGCATGCGCCGACTGGATCAACCGCGGCCGCGGCGCGGCGAAAGTGTCCGCCGGGGCCGCGGCCCGCAGCACGCCCGCCACGAGCCCCAGCAGCAGGAGCAGACCTCGTGCGCGCGGAAGCATGAGATTATGATAGCATACTTACTAGGTGTATTCCAGAACGTCATTTCATTTCGGCAGCCAGACGTGAACGGTGAGATCTTGGCGGCCCCAGGCGCGCGCGCGGGCGTGCGCCGGAAACCAGAGGTCGAGGGCGTCGCCCTTGATGGCCCCGCCGGTGTC
>CAYPJN010000080.1:0-3625 GCA_964411055.1 uncultured Lentisphaerales bacterium
TCAACAGCGCCATGCTGGAGGTGCTGGCGGGCATCGAGAACCACCTGCGCGAGCTGCGCCAGCCGCTCGACGCCGCCGAGCTGCGCCGCAACGTCGTCCGCGAGACGGCCGCGCGGCGCGTGCCCGACAGGACTCCCGGCGGGCTGCTCAACGTCGGCACCCTCCGGCCCCGGCTGCTGGCCGACACCAAGGCCGCCGCGATCAGCGAACTGATCGAGATGCTCGACGACGAGGGACTCGTAAGCGACCGCCACGAGGCGCTCAGCGCGGTGATTGCACGCGAGGAGGGCATGTCCACGGGCCTCGAGAACGGTATCGCCATGCCGCATGCCCGCACGAGCGCGGTCGACCGCCTGGTCTGCGCGGTGGGCATCAAACCCGAAGGCATCGACTTCGGCACACTCGACAACAGCCGGGTGCGGATCGTCATACTGCTGCTGGCACCCGTCGCTACGCCGGCGCCGCAGCTCCAGTCGATCGCCTATTTCAGCCGCATCCTGAACGAGCAGGGGCGCGCCGCCCTCCTGGCATGCGATTCCGCCGAGGACATGCTCGATATCCTGAGCGGGGCCTCGTCCCTTGACGGCCGCCGGCCCGCAGCGGCCGGCGCCGACGAGAACCCCCTCGCCTGCCTCCAGTGGCCCAGCGTCTCGCTTGACCTGCATGGCGACACCAAGGAGGCCGTCATCGACCAGTTGCTGGCGCTCTGCGCGCGCAGCGGGGTGGTGACCGACCTCGCCGAGGCCCGCACGGCCATCCTCGCCCGCGAGAGCAAGGGCGGCACGGGGCTCGAACACGGCATTGCCCTGCCACACGCGCGCACGGAGGCGGTCTCGCGGATGGTCTGCGCGCTGGGCATCAGCCGCCGGGGCATCGCGTTCGGATCGCTGGACGGCCTGCCCGCCACAATCTTCGTCATGGTGCTCATGCCAATGGATGTCACCACGGCCTACACGCGACTGACGGGCATTCTGATGCGCGCGCTCGACGACGCCGGACGCGAGGCGCTCATGGCCGCCAAGAGCGGCAGCGAGGCGGTCGCCATCCTGGCCCGCGGCGCGGGCGCCGCACGCAAGGCCTGACGTAGCGCCTCCAGCCATTGATTGTTACTGATACTCCGGACGGCTCATGATCTCCCGCTTCCATTCGATTGTATCATGAGCGGTGAAGATATGGAATACCCCCAGGGGCCGGGGCGGGTATCCGGTGGGCCACGGGGAGTGCACGAGGAGAGCATGAGATGCCGATGAAGAAGCGCAGGAGGTTAACGCTCAGGCCTCCAAACAGGTAGGGCGAGCTGTCCCCAGCGAGCCGCGCGCCGGGGCGTGTGTTTTTTCCAGTCTGCGGCTCGCTGGGGACAGCTCGCCCTACCTTTCTGAATATCCCGCGGCACCCCGTTCGACGCTAAACCCCGAACCCTGAACCCTGAGCCCTGATTCGCAACCACAACAGTTTTGGTTGCCTGAACCAAGTCAGCGAAACGGGGATGCGCCCCCTGAAGGTTGAACCGCGCCAAGGGCTGCCAGTGAGAACGAGATTGTGTTAGAATGCCGCCGCGTCGCATCCTGGGACGCATTGCGGTTCCGATGGTGTCCTTGACCGTGAAAAGCGAGAGGTAGAGGTAGAGGTAGAGGTAGAGGTAGACCTCACCAGAACCACCATGCGCCTTTTGGGAACGCCCGCTTGATTCTTTGTAGAACGTGTAGACAATGGAGATTCTTAACATGCAATCAAGTGCCAACGCCCTGCCGCGGTCCGCTGACGGTTCCGCGCTCAAGGGCCCGAAGTGCGCGCCGCCAGGCGACGCGTCCCGAAACGTCTGGCCGGCCCCCTTCCGGCGCGTGGAGATACCGTCCTCGATCGACGGGATCCTCCAGCCGGCCTATTTCCTGACGGCGCCGACGGCGAAGAAGCTGCCGCTGGTCGTTTCGCTGCACGCATGGTCAGTCACTTACGATTTCGAGGATCCGGTGGCCCCGCACGTGCTGCGGGCCGGCTGGAACTACATTCGTCCCGATTTCCGGGGTCCCAACCGAACGCCGGATGCATGCCTGAGCCTTAAGGCGCTGGCCGACATCGACGATGCGATCGCCTTCGCGAAAGCCAGCGCGCCGGTCGACGACCGCTTCGTCTTCGTGACCGGAGTCTCGGGTGGCGGATACGCCACGTTGGGCGCGTACATGCGTTCGCACCACAACATCCGCCTCTGCCTGGCGTGGGTGCCGATTTCCGATCTGGCGGCCTGGTACGAGGAGTCGGCCGCGCGCAAGAGCAAGTACGCCCAGGAGATCCTGGACGTCACTGGTTCGAAAGAGAAGCTGGACGAGGAGGAGGCGCGGAGGCGTTCGCCGCTCTTCATGGACGGTCCGGTTCTGCCGCGTCCCCGGCTGGAGATGTATGCCGGTATCCACGACGGCCATACGGGGAGCGTTCCCGTTTCGCAGTCGCTGCGCTTCTTCAACCGGCTGGCCGGCCAATACGGGCGGGCGGATGCGCAGGTGAGCGAGGCGGAGATCGCGAATCTGCTGAACGAAAGGGGCGACCCGGACGCAACCGGCGCACTGGACGGACGCGCGGTCGTGTTCCACCGCGAGATTCCGCAGGTGGCGGTGACGCTGTTCGAGGGCGGCCACGAAATACTGGCCGGGCATTGTTTCCAGCGCATGCGTGAGACATGGAATTGTATAGACTGAATTGACGGGGCGGAGATTTTACCCGGAACTGCATATCCCCTTTACTCTACCACCGGCATGATGGACAATCGGTTGTTTCGAGCAGGCATACGAACGGGGTGCCGCTCGTCCTCGTCCTCGTCCTCGGATCGGAAAGGAAAATGAACGATTATGAAACTTGGTTTTTGCGGATGGCTTCTTGATGGCGTGTCGCTTCCGGAGAAAGTTGCGTTCCTTGCATCGGAGGGGTTTTCGTCCATTGCCTGGCTGCAGGGCATCATGAATGCCGACAGGCAGGAGCGCGAGGAAGCCGCGCACGCGATACGGGAGAACAAGTTCTCCCTGACGTTTCACGGCAATGTGCAGGCCAATCTGACGCCGGACAACAAGATCGACATGGATTTCGCGGCGCGGTTGTTTGATGACGTCATCTGGTGGCATGAGCATACAAACGGCGTCGTTTCCTGCTGCTCCGATGCGATCTCGGCGGTTCCCGCCGGTTCCGTCCGCACCTATCTGCCGGACGAGACCTTCCGCCTGTTCCAGATGGAGGCTGACTTTTTCGGAAAATACGGCATCGGGTACGGCATTGAGAACTCCTGCGGCATGCCATCCGGCAAAGGGTATAGTTCGCTCGGCGAGATGCAGCGGATCAAGAACCTGCTCGTCAACGCGCCAGACGCGGGGATGATCCTCGACACCGGGCACGCCCATGTGTACCTCACCAGTAACAGCCAGGAGCGGATGGGACTCGACGAATACGTCGAAAAACTGCCGTTCCGCATCTATGAACTGCACGTCACGGACAATCACGGCACCCGTGACGAGCATCTGTTGCCCGGGTGCGGAACGCTGGATTTTGCGCGGATGCGTTCCGGCCTGGATCGCAGGAATTTCGACGGCATCGTCTCGCTGGAAATATGTGTCGACATCCTGAACGATAAATATGGATG
>CAYPJN010000080.1:3638-8653 GCA_964411055.1 uncultured Lentisphaerales bacterium
CTTATTATAAATGAAGCGGGGAAATTCACCACCAGGATTAAGAATAGGAGCATAAGGAAAAACACATCAGACCGATTACCGAACTGCATCGGAATTAGTATGCACACCTGCCGGAATACAGTATGCTGACTTTTCATCTACCAAGGAGAAACATGCGACACCCCCTAAGCTTCGCGATGCTTCTGACGTGCGGCAGCCTGTTGGCCCGCGCGCAGGGCGCGGCTTCCGCCATGGCCACAACGCAGGCGACGCTTCCGCCCGCCGGCGAGGTCTTGAGGCTGCGCGCAACCTGCGGCGCGGCGGACGGGCAGGTGGTCGTCGCGGTGGGCCGCCCCGAGGCGGTCCGGCTGACGCTGGCCGGCGCCGACTGTCCCGTGCAGGGCAAGGACTACGCGATGACCAAGATCCCGAAGGAGATCCACCTCCGGGACGGCGCCATCACCGCGGTCTTCAAGAACGGCCCCCGGTTCACCTACTACCTCCGTCCCAACCCCCGTTTCTACCAGGGCAAGGAGTTCGAGGCGGCCCTCCAGCAGTGGGACCGGCGGCCCGCCGCCTCGGAACACGTCTTCACGCTGCTGGCCCGCCGCCAAGCGGAGGGGGTCGAATGGTGGCTCGACGGGCGCTATCTGGCGGTGACGCCGCTGGCCGCGGACCAGTCGGCGGTCGACATCACGGTTTCAAAAGGCGGCTCGCTCGCGGAGACGGGCACCGCACCCGATCCGCTTGCCGGCTCCGCGCGCCTGCTGCCGCTCGATCTCGCGGGTTATCACCTGCACCGGGGCACCCTACCGGCCGAGAAGCTGCAGGTGACGCGCGAGGCGCTCCATGCACAGCTGTTCGATGGCGCCGATCCCGACGTCCGGCTCGATGTCGGCCTCTCCCGCTGGCTCGGCCAGGCGGCCGACAGCGGCGGATTCTATGACCGCTACTACATGCGCGGCGCCTTCGACGGCGTGCCCGAGAGCCTGGTGCTGCGCGTGCCGAGACGGCACTACACCCGCGCCTGGCTGCTCTGCGCGGTCGCCCCCGGTGAGAGCCCCTGGATGACGGTGCGCATCGGACGCTACCGCGAGACGTGGGACGGGAGCGGCATGAGCGTCGGCGACACACATGTGAAGATCGACCCCAAGGATCCCGAGGGACTGCTGGAGATCCGCCCGGTCGGCACCGTCCGCCTCGGGACGAACAGCGTCGCCGAAACGCCCCTCTTCCTGGCGGCCGTGCCGCTGGCGACGGACAAGATCGCCGACTACCTGCAGTGGGAAGGCCTCGACCCCAAAAGTCAGGACTTCGGCGACACCCTCGACTGGCTCAACCTGGAGTTCAGCCGCCGCATCGAGACCCGCCTGATGCGCAACTCGGGCATATTCGACGCCAAGCCCGTCGGTCCGCGGAGCGGAGTACAGATTATGGGCGTGACGCTCCAGTGCGAGCCGGTCCAGGTGCTCGTAAAATCGGAAGAGCCCGGTTTCAGCTTCTACCTGAACCGCAAGCCGCGGCTCCTGCTGGAGACGCGCAACCTGACCGACACGGCACTGTCGGTCACCCTGCAGGCCAGGATCACCGATGTCGACGGGCGCGTCGTCGTCCGCCAGATGGATTTCAAGGCGGAACCCGGCACCATGTCCACGCCTTGGCGCCTCGAAGACCTGCCTCCCGGCTGGTACGACGCGGAACTGGTCTTCGGCGGCAAGGCCGCCGGCGAGGCCTGGTCGCAGAAGTCCTCGCTGAACTTCGCGCTGCTGCTCCCCGATGAGCGCCTGGCCGGTGCGGAGTCGCCCTACGGCACGTGGTGGTTCCAGGGCAGCCACTATACCGATCCGGATCCCGCCCGCGTGCTGCCGCTCTACCACAAAATGGGGTTCCGCCACTGCACCCCCGGCGTCAAGCCCGCTCCGGAGCTCTTTCAGAAGTACCAGGTGACGCCCAGCATGATGGGCTACATGGGCAGGGCCACGGCGACCAACAAGCTCCCGTGGGCCACTTTCATGACCAACTGGCCTACTGTCAAGACGGCGATGATATTCCACGAGACGGGCATCAAGGGTCTCTCCACCGCGCTGCCCCACGAGCTGACCGGTTTCCCGCCGGAGCCTTTCTCCGACGAGCAGCGCGCGCAGCTCAATGCGCTGCGCGCCAAGATCGAGGAGCAGTCGAAGGCCATCCGGTCGCTCGACCCGGATATGAAGATCATGGTCGGCAACGGCAGCACGATCTTCAACAGCCTCTGGTTCCGCGAGAAGCTGCCGACAAGCCTCTGGGACTACTGCGGCCTGGAGATGGCCATGCAGACCATGCATCCCGAGGGCCAGCCGACCGGCTGGAACAGCCAGTCGTTCTGGATCGCGCGGCAGATGGCCAATTTCCACGGCTACACCAACTTCCCCGTCACCACCTGCTTCGAGGTGGACTACCGCTCGACCGGCCCCGGCGGCCTCTCCTTCAAACGGCAGGCCGACTGGTACGCGCGCGACGTGCTACACATGCTTGCCTGGCGCAGCCCGCACATCAATGTCGCGCTGCTCATCGACGTCAACGCCTCCTACTTCACCAGCCGCTGGGGCGCGACGGGCGTCTTCCAGCGCTCGCCCCTCCACCTGCCCAAGCCCGCCTTCGTCTCGCTGGCGACGCTGACGCTGATGCTGGATGGCGCCGAGTACCAGCGCGCCGTGCCCACCGGCTCCACCGGCGTCTACTGCCTGGAGTTCCGCAAGCGGCGCGACCATGTCTACGCCATCTGGTGCAGCCGCGGCACGCGGCCGGTCGAGCTGGCCCTCGCTGGCCGTCCCGGACGGTCAGTCGACAGCATGGGACGCGACCTCGGGCTCCGCTACAAGCGCGGCCGGGTGTCGGTGCCGGCGACGGAGTCGCCCTGCTACGTGACGACCCGCCGCCCCGTGACGGGCATCGCGCTGGGCGCGCCGGCGCACGAGATGGTGCGCCTGGCTGAACCACAGGTGGTGGATTCCATGCGCGGCACGTCCGAATGGCGCCTGGTCGCGGAGGGCGACGAGAAGTTCGGAAACTACTGCCTCTACTGGCCGATGGTAAAGGGCGACATCGTCGCCGAGAAGGTGGCGGACGCGCCGGCCGATGGCGCGGCCGGCGGGATCCGCCTGACCCTGCGGCCGCAGCCCGGCGTCCGTGACATTGTCGGCCGCTACGCGGTGCTGGAACCCGTCGCCGGCCCCAGTCCGATCGCGGGACAGCCCGACACGCTGGGCGTCTGGGTCAACGGCAATTCCGACTGGGGGCGCATCTACTTCGAGTTCATCGACGCCCTGGGACAACGCTGGATCTCCAACCGCAGCGAGGGCGCAGACTGGGACATCTCCGACTGGGAAGGCGAAACCAGCATCAACCACGACGGCTGGCGCCTGGTGAGCCTGCCCCTGCCGGCGTGCTATGCGTCGGGATTCTACAAGCCCTCCATGCGCCACTGGCGCTGCATCGGGAAGGACGGCGAGACGTTGGAGGGCCAGATCCCCGGCCCCGCCTGGCCGATCGCCCTGTCGCGGCTCTATGTCCTGATGCGCGAGAAGCTGGTCTACGTCACGGAGATGACGCCGCCCGCCTCGCCCTCCATCGAACTCCGCGACATCACGGCCGGCACCCGCCTCGACTGAACCTTGGAGCTGACGCTGTAGGCTGGCGGGATGAATCGCCTGCTTCAGCCTGAGGCGTTGTGCCGCGACAGAACTGTAAGCCAACACTCCGCCTGCAACAGAAATGTTGTCGTCCGCTTGCCCATCCATCATATTCATTATTTCGTAAAACTCTGATATCCTAAGGTTTTAGCGTGATTAGGCTGGGATGGCATTCTCCCTGCGATAGCCTCTGAGTGTACAGCGATTGTACTTCCAGTTTGGCAAAACTAAAGGGAGAAGCCTCTATGCGACGATGGGCAATTAGCGGGTTCTGGCTGGCTGCCACCGCTCTGCTGGCCGCTCCGCTAGCTCTTCAGGCGGAAACCACCGGGGATCCGGCGAGCACGCAGGCGTTGGCTGCGGAGCTGGCGCGGGCGAAGGTCAACCTCGATACGGTCTGGGTATTGCTGGCGGCCTTCCTGGTCTTCTTCATGAACCTCGGCTTCGCCATGGTCGAGTCGGGACTCTGCCGTGCCAAGAACACGGTGAACATCCTGGCCAAGAACTTCATCGTCTTCGCCATCGCCTCGATCGCCTTCTGGCTGGTGGGCTGGGGCCTGATGTATGGCGATGGCAACGCCTGCATCGGATTCAGGGGACTCCTCTGCGCGTCGGGCGCCGACAACAGTCCGGCGGTCGGCGACGCGTACCGGGGCGTCTATTCTGCGCTTGCGTGGGCGGGGGTACCCTTCTGGGCCAAGTTCCTCTTCCAACTGGTCTTCGCGGGCACCGCCGCGACCATCATATCGGGCGCGGTCGCCGAGCGCATCCGGTTCCCGGCCTTCATCGTCTTCTCGGTCATCATCGTCGGCCTGATGTATCCCATCACCGGCCACTGGATCTGGGGCGGCGGCTGGCTGCAGCGCGTCGGCATGTGGGATTTCGCGGGCTCGACGGTGGTGCATTCCGTCGGCGGATGGGACGCGCTGGCGGGGGTGTTGCTGCTGGGTCCGCGGCTCGGCAAATACCGGCCAGACGGCAGCGTGCGGCCGATCTTCGGGCACAACATGTCAACGACGGCGCTGGGCGTCCTGGTCCTATGGTTCGGCTGGTTCGGCTTCAATCCCGGCTCGACCATGGCGGCGGACGGCGAGACCATCGGGCGTGTCGCGGTCACCACAAACCTGGCGGCGGCCGCCGCGACCCTCAGCGCGACGACCACGGCCTGGCGGCTGCTGGGCAAGCCCGACCTGTCGATGATCCTCAACGGTTGCCTGGCCGGTCTGGTGGCCATCACGGCCTCCTGCGCCTTTGTGACGCCGGGAGCCGCCGTGTTGATCGGACTATGTGCCGGGGTGCTGGTGGTCCTTGCGGTCCTCCTGTTCGACAAGTGGCGCCTGGACGATCCCGTCGGCGCCCTGTCCG
>CAYPJN010000081.1:0-2111 GCA_964411055.1 uncultured Lentisphaerales bacterium
CGCGATAAAGGCTACCTGGTTGTCGGGGGCGTTCCAGCGGAGGTCGGCGGCGCCGTGGACATCGATCTTCTCGGTGGCGAACCATTCGACGCCGTTGGCGATGCCGAAGGCGCCACTCTGCGAGAGCAGGGCAGCCAGCGCCGTGCGCATGCGGGCGTGGATGTGGCCGCGGGCGGCGAGGCGGTTGTTGTCGTGCGTCTCGGCGAAGTGGATGAGCGGGCCGATGCGCTGCGAGCGCCCTATGGCCGCGGGGAGGTAGCGCTCCATGGCGTGGCGGTCCTCCTCCTGGAAGATCTCCGAGTAGGCCCAGTCGAGGTTGGCCTCGGTGAGCAGCTCGTCGGTGACCTCGATTTTGCCGCCCAGACCCTCGAGCAGAAAGAGCGTCTCGGGATAGGCTTGGCGCACGCGCGCGACGATGTAGCGCCAGGACTCGGCGGGGATCATGTAGCCCGCGTCGCAGCGGAAACCGTCGCAGCCCTGACGGCACCAGAAGAGGAAGACGTCCGCCAGGGCCGCGCGCAGTCCGGCGTGGCGGTAGTCGAGGGCCACGAGATCGGCCCAGACCGTGCCCCATGCGCCGGGCGACTCGAAGGCGCCGTCCGTGCCGCGCGCGAACCACTCGGGATGGTGCGTCTGCAGCGTCGAGGCCCAGCCTGTGTGGTTGGCGGGCAGATCAATCAGCAGTCGCGCGCCGCGGGCGTGGACGGCGTCGGCCAGCTCGCGGAACTGGTCGAGCGGCGTCGTGCGCCGGTCGTACTCGGCCAGGGCGGGATCGACATCGAGGAAGTCGCGTCCCGCGAAGGGGCTTCCGAAGCGGCCCATGCGGGCGTAGGTGGTGGGCGTCGGGTGGATTGGCAGGAGTTGGACGAAGCGGAAGCCGAGGGTGCCGATGATGAAGTCAAGTTGGCGGATGAGGCCGCGGAAGGTGCCGGAGGGCGGGATCACTGTGTAGCCGGCGGCGTCGAGCGGTCCGGCGTACGACAGCAGTTCCGGGCGCGCGGGAGGCCGCATGTCGGCGGTGAACTGGCGGACAAAGGCCGTGTAGAGGCTGTTGCCGCAGGCCGTGGCGGCGGACGCCACCTTGACCGCGGTGTTCTCGCCCTCGGGCCATTCGGGCGCCGCGCGTCCCTCCGGCATGAAGCAGCACTTGGCCGTGAACCAGCCGGGGTTCAGCAGCGGGAGGCGCACCTCGAACGACCGTTCGCCGGCCGGACGCATGGGGATGTCGAGCCAGTCCGACGCCAGAAAGGGGGTCTGGCGCTCGGTGTGGGCGATGATTTCCGCGCGGCGCAGGTCGACGCGGACGGCATTGGTGCGGAGGAAGGCGCTTCCGGTTCTGCCGGGCGGCACGCGCAGTGTGAAGGTCGCCACATCGCCCGCGCAGGCGAGCAGGGTTGTTCCGGGCGCCGGATGCTGTTCCAGGGAGTGCACGGGTCTCTCGGCTGGCAGGCGTTCCAGGCGGCCTGCCGCGCGCCTCCCCGGACAATGGGGAATGTGTGATATTTTACTCTACGCCTTGTGTCCTGTCCAATTCGCACTTTTCCTTGCATCGCAGCACGCATCGATTCTTGTTCCGCTTTTGAATACGACATGATACTCTTACTCCATGCGACAAGGTTTTTTCTTGAATGGTTTGAAAGGATCGGTGGCATGCTTGGGTTTTTCAACACCACATGAATGCCGGTTGACTTTGCCGTTGGCAGCAGGCAATCCTGATTCAGGAGCGCTGCCCTGCGGTCGCGACCTTCTTTCCGCCTCAACCGTCAACACACTTATTGGAGGGATCATGAAGTCTTGTTCGTTTCTATTGTCCGTGACTACCGTGCTCGGCGTCATAGGTTGCACGAGTACTAAAACGATAACCCTGAACTCCCGTCCGGACGCGGCCGTGGTAAAAGTAACGGCCAACCAGCGGGGGCCCCGCGACTTTGTTGTCGGCCAGACACCAGTAATGTATCCATTTTCCTTCGGCATCAGTTCTGCGTATGGGCCGACCATGTACAACGTCGAATTTTCCAAAAGCGGTTTCGAGACGCAAACCATCACGGTTAAAAGCGATGAGACGCGCGATATGCTGGAGGTGACTCTCGACAAGGAGGTGGTCAAGGAGA
>CAYPJN010000081.1:2121-2687 GCA_964411055.1 uncultured Lentisphaerales bacterium
GGTATGTCCTGGTCGTTTCCGCCGAGAAGGGATACACGCTGGAAACGCGCCAGGTTCGCGCGTGGATCGAGGATATCGAGCGCGAGGGGATGGCCGCGTCGAGCGTGGTCCGGCTTGGTGAACGCCAGTACGCCCTTGGTCTCGCATTATCGCCTGATGGGCAAACCCTTTTCTTCTCGCTGGCTGAGGCGATCCAAGATGCGAAAGGCCAGAACAAGGTCATGGCCAATCTCCGGTCGATCTGCGCAACGGGAGGCGGCATTACCCAGGTGACTAGTGGACAATGGCTGGATGCAAATCCCGCCTGTAGTCCGGATGGTAAGTACCTTGTCTTCAATTCCAACCGCATCAAGTTTGACAAGCCGGATCTGTTCCGCATCTCGACCGAGAAGACTGGCGGCATCGCCGTCATCCGCCATGCCGCGGAGGGAGCCAACCACCAGCCTTCAGTGTCGGCGGGGGGGATAATATCCTTCACGTTCCTGCCACGCTACCCGGGTGGCCTCGATGGCACTAGCCAGATCTGGACTATCGGCGGAGCCAATGAGTATCCGACACAACTGCGC
>CAYPJN010000081.1:2697-8608 GCA_964411055.1 uncultured Lentisphaerales bacterium
ATGTCGTCGGTTTCGCCGGACGGCGCGCAGATCGCGTTCATCGGCGACGACAGCCAACTCTGGGTCATGCCCGTCTCGGGCCAGAATCCCGTGCAGCTCACCTCTGAGGCGCTCAACAAGGAAGGTAAGAGGAATCCGTCCTGGAGCGCCGATGGCAAGCATATTCTTTTTGCCTCGGATGTAGGCAAGGATAGCCGGGATGTGGCCAATTATGACATCTGGATAATCGGAGCCGATGGCACCGGTTTGAGGCAGCTCACAACAAACGGCTCAATTGACGACTACCCGATCGCCTCGCCGGACGGTAAATACATCTACTTTGTATCCAATCGCGGTTTCAAGGATGGTATCTGGCGGATTCCATTCCCGCAACCTCAGAAGTGATCCGCCGCGCGGGGCGAACATGCGGCGGGGGAAGCCATGCGGGCGGCGCGCCCGGACCGCTTCTCACCCCTGACGCATGCCAAACTGGAACGCGAACACATCGGCGTCGCGCAACGCCAGTTCCATCACCACCTCGCGTCCGGCCAACGCCGCGAGATCGCCGTCGAAAGTTACGCGGCGTTCAAGCGCGTCGCCGAACAGCTCGCAGGAGACCATCGGGCAGTCGGGGCTGCGTAGCGTGACGTAAACATATCCCCGCGCCGACGTCGAGAAATTCAGCGACAGCGTGTTGCCGTCGAAGATGAACGGGAGCGTAGCCAGCCGTTTTTCGGCATAGCCGGCATGGCGCGAAACGAACCCGTCCATGCGGCTCGTGTAGCGCCGCATGACCGCTGGGATCATGCGCCAGTGGTTCTCGAAGCAGTAAAGCGAGATCTCGTTCGGGGCATGTTCGAGCGGGCTGGGAGTCTCGATCATGGCGGGCGCGACGAAACAGTCGCCGTAGACCCAGTTGTTGAGACGCTCGATGCCCGGCCGGATGAAGGCGTCGTCGTACCGGCGCCACCGCTTGCCGTCGCGCGAGGTCATGAAGACGCAGTCGGTCGTGGCCAGACCGTAGCGCGGATGGACGCCGATGATCTTGCGGCGAAGCTCGGCGCCCGCCAGTTGATCATAGTTCGGCGTCCATGCCTCGCGTTCGACGTACCGCGTGGGGAAGCCGACAAACTGGTGCGGCGCGCGGTAGTAGCGCTGCACGGCGTTGACGTAGAGCGGGTAGTCCTCGCCGCCGTCGAAATCGAGCATTTCGGGCTTGGTCCAGGTTTTGAAGTCGGGCGAGGTCATCCAGCGGATGTCGCGGATGTTGGTACGGCCCTCTTTCACGGCGCAGGGCCGGTTATGGAAATCGCGGATGAAGGCCATGTAGGCATTGATCTCCGGCACCCACATGGCGATATTGTGGGTGTCGAAGGCGCCCTGGTCCGAGAGGCGCCAGCCCGGGCGGAAGCGGATGCCGTCGGCGCTGATGTAGCAGAAGAGCGTGCGGTTGGAGCTCTTGCCGATGAGCTTGTAGCGCTCGTCTTCGGGACAGGCGGGATTGTCGTCCTTGAAGACGTAGACCATGTCGTGGATCTCGCAGTTGTTGCGGTCGAGAATGATGTTGTTGTCGCGGGATCCGCCGAACTCGCGCAGTCCCAGCGACGGCTTGTCCCAGCGGATGCCGTCGCGGCTCTCCGCGTAGCAGACGAACAGGTTGGTGGTGGTGTGCAGCTTTACCGCGGGGTCGAGCATCTGCCAGCCGAGATAGTAGAGACGGTAGCGGTCGACCTCGCGGATGATGGAATAGCTTTCGCAGCCGTCGCCCTCCCAGGGGGCGTCGTGACGCAGCACGATCTCCCCGATGCGCGGGGCATGCACGCGCGCCTCGGCGGTCGTGCGCGACGTCTCGATCAGGGCGTCGTCCCAGAAGAGTTCGCGGCGATCGCCGATGTCCATGGGGTGCATGGGTAACTCCTTGGCATATGGTGCTTGCGTATGGCAGGGTATGTATGGCCTTACCAACCCCTGACATCGCTGGGGCGCAGGCGGCGCAGGCTGCGCACGCCCGCGGCAATGCCGAAGAGTGAGACGACGATGTAGGCCGGGAAGTAGAGCAGAGCGAAGGGGAAGACCAGCAGCAGTTTCCATATCTCGCGCGGCTGGCGGATCAACGGCAAAATGTAGACCGTCGAGAGGAGACAGCAGAGGCCGCTGCCCAGCATGCGCCGCAGCAGGTCGCGACCGTGGACGGCAATCACCTCTATCACGCTTGCCCGCACGGTATTAAAGCGGTTCATCACGGTGAAGAAGTCCATCATGTCCTCGCCTAGGCGCAGGTCTCCGATCACCGCCGGGATCGAGCTGAGGATCAGCAGGCTGTAGGCCAGGATGAACGCGATCTGGCTGGGATTGCGGATCCAGACGGGCACATGGCGGATGTAGCACTGCATGCCGCCCGCCGTCCAGCGCAGCTTCTGGCGCACCCAGGCGCGCAGCGTCGCCGGCACGGCGCTGTCCACGGCGACGAAGCTCTGCTCCACGCGCCACTTCAGGCGGTTGAGCTTGAAAGCCAGGTCGACGTCCTCCGTGATCGCGTCCGCCGAGAAGCCTCCGGCGGCCAGGAAGGCTTCGCGGCGGACCATCAGGCAGCCGCCCCAGAGCGCCATGGCCGAGGTCAGGTTGTGCGCCCCCTGCGTCAGCAGCAGCATGCGGTACTCGATGGCCTGCATCGCCGGCAAGACGCCGCGGTTGGACGGGTGGTAGGGGCAGCTCACGGCGCCGACGTGGCGGTCGCAGGTTATGCGCGCGAGCATGTCGCCGACAGCCCGCGGGTTGATCTCGGTGTCGGCGTCGAGGAAGAGGATGATCCCGTGGCGGGCCTCGTGGGCCGCGTCGTTGAGGCTGGGCGCCTTGCCGCGGTTGACCGGATTGACGATCAGGCGGAAGGGGTATTGCTGTTGCAGTTGCTCCAGGCGGATGCCGCTGTCGTCGCGGCTGGCGTCGTTGATGACGATCACCTCGTTCTGCCCGGGCGCGCCGTCGGCGAAGACGCTGGCCAGTGTCGCGCCGATGGAGGCGCCGTCGTTGTAGCAGGGTATCACCACCGTCATCGGCGGGAGGGTGGACAGGCGGCGCGTGCGGTGGCGGTCGAGGAACGATAGGAGCAGCATGCTGCCCATCAGAACAGCCAATCCGTAGCCTGAGACCCGCCTGACATTCTCGTTGAGCGTCCAGTGCCACGGCATACGCCAGGGTTGCGTTGCGGCGGGGCGGGTGGCGTCATCCGTCGCCGGCGGAGGCGCGTCGGCGGAACTGCCGGGCGCGGTGCCGAGCACCTTTGACGGGGGAGCGTCCGCCGGACCGCCATCCTCCGGGCGCGCGTGGCCGGCCGTCAGCAGAAGAATGGCCAGCATGCATCCCAGACGCAGGGGTGATGATCCGAGAAGCATACCTCTGCCCGGAACTACTGCCGCATGAGGCTGCCGGGCAGGATCACGCCGCCTTCGCCCGGCTGGGGCGAGGCCCAGGGCATGACGCTCTCGTCCTCGGTGGCGCAACCCTGCAGCCCGAGGGCCGCCAGGACGGCGGCCAGCAGCGCCCAGCGCCAGCTTAGGTCGCCGTGTATCCTAGAAGAAGACCTCATCGCCGTTCTCCAGGGGCGCCTGCTGCCAGTCGGCCAGGATGTCGGCCACCACGAGGTTCTGCGAGCGGATCGCCTGGCGCAGGCGCAGGCGCGTGATGAACTCGCCGGCCGCCCCCTGGAAGCCGGGACGCTTGACCATGACTTCCAGCGGCTGCATCGGCTGGTTGCGGTCCGGACCGGTGATCTGCGTCATGAAGTCGTCGCTGAACTCCACGACCGCGAACTTCCACTGCTCGTTGAACGAGACGATCTTGCCATGCACTCCGGGAGTGAAGCGCCCCTCGGCATTGTCTATCATCGGCCCGGTGGTCGTGGTTATGATATCGCCCTTGCCGGCCAGCTCCTTATTCTTCCTTTCCAGATCGGCGATGCGGGTGTTCAGCAACTCAATGTCATCGGTCTGCCTGCCGATCGTGTCGTTGGCCTCCTGCAGCTCGGCGCGCAGGGCGCGGAGCTCCTCCTCGATGCGCGCCTTCTGGTCCTCCAGATCGCGCTTTTCGCGCTCGATCTGCGCGATGCGGGCGTCGCGCTCCTCGATGGTGCGCTTGTCGGCGCGGCCCTCCTGCTTGAGGCGGTTGGTTTCCTCGATGGTGGCGACCAGTTCGTCGCGCACCTTGACCAGCTCGGCGCGCGTCTGGTTCAGAAGGGCGTACTGGTTCTTGGCCCGCTCGAAGGTCTGGTTGAGCAGCTCGTCCTGCGTGCCGGCGCCCTTGGTGGCGGGCTGGCCGGTAAGGGGATCGATGGCCGGCTTGCCGGTGGCGGGATCGGTGCGGTAGAACTCGCGCAACTGAAGACGCATGGCCTGCGAGCTGTAGTCGAGGGTCGGCACCGGCTGCGCCGACGGCTCGAGCTTGTGGTTGTAGGAATCCCAGAAGGCCGAGCGCTCGGGATTCTCGATCTCGCGGCTGGTGACCGGCGAGAGGTCGCGCTGCGGATAGGCGGGCTGCGGCACCTCGGGCGGATCGCCCGCCTCGACCGTGCGCGCGAGCTTGACGAACATATCCTCGAGCGCGTGCGTGCGGCCGATAAGCACTTCGCGCTTCTTGAAGTTGACTGCCGCGAAGAAGACCGCGGCAAGCCCCAGTATCATGATGACAATGACAAGGACGCGCAAAACTTTGCCCATGACCACTTTCCTTACTTGAGTCCTGACAGGCGCATCGGGTGCGAGCCTAGAATAATCCCGAACCGTAAGCAACATGAATCGTACTCGATTTTCCGGTTGTTGGGAAGCGGGAATGTGGAATATTCCAACCGCCGGCATTTTTATGCTATGCTGCACGCCATCTGATGCACCGAAAGGGAGACCGACCCCATGATCCGCAAGGCCTTTGTCATGTCCGTCAACCCCGACTGCCACGCCGAATACGAACGCCGCCACCGCCCGATCTGGGAGGAACTGGCCGCGACCCTGAAGGCGCACGGCGGCCACAACTATTCGATTTTCCTCGACGCGCGCACCAACCAGCTCTTCGGCTATGTCGAGATCGAGGACGAGGCGCGCTGGGCCGCCGTCGCCCAGACGGCCATCTGCCGCAAGTGGTGGGCCTCGATGCGCGAGCTCATGCCCTCCAACCCCGACAACAGCCCGGAATCGCGCGACCTCCGGGAAGTCTTCCATCTCGACTAGGAGCCAGATCCCGTGCCGAAAACCCCCGCTTCGCCTCCCTGCTACCGGAACCCCGCCTGCCCCGAGGCCGACCGTGTGGCCGACCTCCTCGGCCGCATGACGGTCGAGGAGAAGTTCATGCAGCTACGCCTGGAGACGCGGATCGACCGGCTGGCCGCCGACCCGGCCGGCGGGCCGCCGTTTCCCTCCCTCGTCCATGGCCTGGGCGCCTCCTATTGCACGGGGAGCTTTAATCCCGAAGCCTTCAACCGTGTCCAGCGCTTCCTCGTCGAGGAGACGCGCCTCGGCATTCCCATGATCATGATGGGCGAGTCGCTACACGGCTGCATGATCGACGGCGCGACCGTCTTTCCGCAGGCCATCGGCCTCGGCTCGGCCTGGAACCCGGCGCTGATGTCGGAGGTCGCCGCGGCCATCGGGCGCGAGACGCGCGCCACGGGCATCGCCCAGACATACGCGCCGAACCTTGATCTCTCCCGCGATCCCCGCTGGGGCCGCGTCGAGGAAAACTACGGCGAGGATCCGTTCCTGACCGCGCGGCTGGGCGTCGCCTACGTCCGCGCCCTGCAGGCCCAGGGCATCGCCGCCTCGCCCAAGCACTACTGCGCCCACGGCACCCCCGAGGGCGGCATCAATCTCGGGCCGGTCCACGCGGGCGAGCGCGAACTGC
Organism: uncultured Lentisphaerales bacterium; assembly: GCA_964411055.1. Lineage (GTDB taxonomy): Bacteria > Verrucomicrobiota > Kiritimatiellia > RFP12 > JAAYLN01 > JAAYLN01. The sequence continues at coordinate 8,563 of CAYPJN010000081.1, forward strand.
GCGAGCTCTACCTGCCGCCCTTCGCCGCCGCCATCCGCGAGGGCGG